>DASYQG010000233.1:0-9983 GCA_036005825.1 Chitinophagaceae bacterium
AAGAATAAAAAACATATCAAAGATTTTCTGGAGGCATTTGAAAAAGTAAGATCATCAACGCCGAGACCAGAGTGGACAGAAGCGATCGAACAACTAAGAGCACAAACAGTTCAAACAGTAACCGAAGAAACAAAACAAGCACAAGAAATTGATAAAGTGATGAAACTCTCCCGGTCAAATTTGTATGCTACCTATGGCATCATAGTAATAAATGTTATTGTTTTTATTTTGATGGTAATTGACGGAGCAGAAATTTTTGATGTAAGGAATGGACTTGTGCATATAAAATGGGGAAGCAATGTTACCGCTCTTACTCTTTCGGGCGATTGGTGGCGGCTAATAACCAGCATGTTTATTCATTTCGGGATAATACACCTTGCGATGAATATGTATGCTCTTTACATAGCAGGCGTTTACCTGGAGCCGATGCTAGGGAAAACAAAATATATTGTAGCCTATTTCTGCACTGGAATAATTGCTGGCATTGTTAGTTTATGGTGGCACAAGGAAGGTCTTAATGGTGCCGGGGCATCTGGGGCCATCTTTGGTTTGTATGGGGTTTTTCTTGCACTGCTTTTTACAAATCTTATCCCTAAACAAGTAAGGACTGCGCTTCTACGAAGCATTGGAATTTTTGTTGTTTTTAATATTGTTTATGGGATGAAATCCGGGATAGATAATGCAGCTCATATCGGCGGATTGTTAAGCGGAATGTTGATCGGATTTATTTTCTATTTAGAATTATCAGAAAAAATAAACATCAAGAAGCCCATTGCAACAGTGTTAATTACGATCTTAACAGTTGCTGGCACCTGGTATTTTTTAACTAATTATAAAAGTGATGTCGTTAGGATTGATCAGTTACAGAAAAGGTTTTTTGTTCTCCAGGATTCGGCGTTGAATTCATTAACAGAAAGTGAAAGACTAACTGGTACAGAACGAAAAGAAAAATTAGTAAATGTAACGTTACCAATCTGGAGAAAGAACCTTGATAACTTAAATGAAATGGAAATATTGAGTATGACGACGCCAATGAAATCAGAGCACCAGCGTCTCAAACAATATGTGCAGCTAAGAATTGAAGAAACAGAACTGCTGATAAAAGCTGCGGATGCACCAGCAGGAACTTATGACAATGAGATTAAACAAATCGGGGAAAAAATTAGTGAGGCAGTGAACAAAAAAGATTGACAATAAATATCACAAAAACGATTTGGCTCTTTCCAGATCTTCCGGTGTATCAATAGCAATATTGTTATAATCAGTTTCGGTCATTTTTATTTTAATGCCATTTTCCAAATAACGGAGCTGTTCCAGTTTTTCAATTTTTTCCAAAGATGATTGCGGCCATTTAGTAAAACTCATCAGCACATCTTTTTTATAGGCGTAAACACCGACGTGTAGAAAATACCCGACATTTATTTTTTCATCTCTTTGATAGGGAATAATACTTCTGCTGAAATAAAGAGCATCGCCCGACTCATCTGTCACCACTTTTACATTATTCGGATCGGCAGCTTCCTCTTTTGAAATTTTTCTCATCAGCGAAGCGACTTGTACACCGGGGTCATTAAAAAGCTGAACTAATTTTTCCAGCGGTTCTTTTTTTATAAAAGGCTCATCGCCCTGCACGTTTACAATTACATCAACATTCATTTCTGCTACAGCCTCCGCAATTCTATCGCTGCCACTTTCGTGTCCTTTTTTGCTCATGATCACTTTGCCGCCATTCTCGTTTATTTCTTTATAAATAATATCGCTGTCAGTCACAATGAAAACATTGTTGAATAAACCTGTTGCCAGTGTATTATCGTACACATGACGAATGATCGGTTTCTTTCCCAACATCTGCATCAGCTTGCCCGGAAAACGTGTGGCTGCATAGCGGGCAGGAATTGCGGCAACAATATTCATTGGGGGAAGTTAGTAAAAGCAATCAACCATCAAGTTTTTGAAATGGTTTTTTTAATAAGGCAACAAGATCTTCGTCTTTCTCATTGGGGTAATAGCGGTCAAGACCATAACGAATTTCTTTCGGATCGAGTATTTGATACGTTCCGAATAACCTGTCCCATATTGAAAAAACCGCTCCATAATTACTATCAGTATAGGGTTGTTTCCAATGATGATGAACCTTATGCATATTTGGAGAAACTAAAATATATCCAATGATCTTATCGACCGGTTTTGGTAAAGAAATATTTGCGTGAGTAAAAGCTGTTGCAAGCACTAATAAGGTTTGATAGATCATGACCACATACATCGGTGCCCCTGACACAAGTATCAATAACATGAAAAAGATCCCTCTAAGAATGCTATCACCCGGATGATGTCTCAGGCCGGTGGTTACATCAACATTATTATCGGTATGATGAACAAGATGGAAACCCCATAAGGGCTTTACTTTATGCATGACCCAATGCACCAGCCAACTGCTAAAATCCAATGCAAGAACACCAATAATAATTGTAAAAACTGTATTTGCATTGGTCCAATAAATAATGCCAAACGATTCTTTTTGACACCAATCACTTAACATCACAATTAATATTGCAAGAGCTGTATGAATTATAAGATGGATAGCGGTGAAAATAAGATTGATCCCCGCATGACGATACTTGTTTGTTTTATAGCGTAATTGTATTAACGGAATGGCGCCTTCGAGTATCCAGAATATCAGAAGACCGCCTACAAGAAAGATCATTCGCTGCACTGGATGATTTTCTAGAGTATCGAAATAGTTTCTTATGTCATGCCACATCAGGAGACTTCTTTAATGAAAAGTTACGAAGAGAAAAGGTTATATCTTATGAAACACGTTCTTTTTCCCATTTAATTAATATTTCAAAAGCTCTTTCAGCCTGTCCCTCAGGCACCACTAATTTTATACCGCCGAAAATGGGAGAAAGAAAAGGAGCCGTGGTTATGGTATTTTCATCTTGAAGATGACAAACAATGTTCTCTTCTTTTAAACGGCCCATTAATATATGAGCAGAAATATAATCATCAAATTCTTTTACCGCCACAAACTTCATTCTATAAAAATAAAAAAGTCCCGCCAAAGCCGGGACTAAAATGACATTTTATATTTTTTAAATTTATTGATTCAACATTAGCGGCATTACCAGCATCATAAGCTCTTCGTCATCTTCCTGTTCTGTAGGTTTTATAATTCCCGCTTTGGTTGGTGTGGAAAGTTCAATTTTTATATCATCACTATCTGCAGCGTTAAGCATTTCTATTAGAAATTTTGCATTGAATGCAATGGCAAGATCTTCGCCATCATAACGGCATTTCATTCTTTCATCACCTTCAAAACTAAAATCAACATCCTGTGCAGTCAACTCAAGTTCGCTCCCTGCAATGGTAAGCACAACCTGGTTAGTACTTTTATTACTGAAGATCGCAACGCGGCGCAAAGCTCCCTGGAAATCACTTTTATTAACTACCAGTTTATAAGGATTATCGGTTGGAATAACTACTTTATAATCGGGGAAGCGGGCATCGATCAGGCGGCAACTCATTTGTGTAGTGCCGTGTTTTACAAAAAAATGATTACTGTTGTAGCTGATAGAAATTTCATCATCATTTGCAGGTAAGGCAGATTTTAAAAGCGTCAAGGGCTTTTTAGGAACAATAAAGTTGTCGTTTTTCGGACAGCTTACATCGGTTCTTTTATATTTTACCAAACGATGTGCATCGGTGGCCACACATTGCATTCCTTTTTTATCCAATTCAAAAAACACACCGGTCATGGCGGGACGCAAGTCATCATTACTCACCGCAAACAATGTTTTATTGATAGCAGTGATCAGCGCAGATGAAGTTGCTTTGAACGATGTGGTATCATCGGCAGAAGGTTCTTTTGGAAAATTATCCGGGTTCTCTCCCATCACTTTATACTTTCCATTATCACTGGTGAGTTCAATACCGAAATTTTTGTCAATGTTGAATGTCAATGGCTGATCGGGAATATTTTTCAAACTATCCAAAAGGATCTTTGCGGGAATACAAACCTTACCACTGTCTTTTGCTTCAATGTCCATTTGAATGCGCATCACAGTTTCAAGATCTGTTGCTACGACACTCAGTTTATTTTTTTCTACTTCAAATAAAAAATCTTCAAGGATCGGCAACACCGTGTTTGCATTAATAACACCTGAAATATGTTGTAGTTGTTTCAGTAAAGCCGAAGAGGAAACAATAAATTTCATCTTGCAATTGGTTTGTGGCGAAGCTAATGATTTTTGGATTATAGCCAATAATTATAAAAACACTGTGGATTATTAATTAGCAGCAGAATACGAGGCTTACATTTGAGCCCGGAATTAGAAAATGCTACCGAAAAAATCATTGACCAAAGAGCAGGTGTACCAAAAGCTAAGGCATTATTGTGCCTACCAGGATCGCTGCCATAGCGAGATAAAGAGCAAGGCTTATTCTTTTGGGTTAAGAAAACCAGAGGTAGAAGAACTAACAGCGAAATTGATCGACGAAAATTGCCTTAATGAAGAACGTTTTGCAAAAGCATACGCCGGTGGCAAATTCAGAATAAAGCAATGGGGGCGAATGAAAATAATTGGCGAGCTGAAGGGAAAACAAATCAGCAGTTATTGCATATCCGCAGCAATGGAAGAGATAGACGAAAATAAATACAGGCAAATTCTTCATAAACTGGCTGTAAAAAGATGGAATTCTATCAAGGGCACAGGTACTAATCTCTTTGTGAAAATGACCAAGACCAGAAATTTTTTGTTGTTAAAAGGATATGAGCCTGCCCTTGTATCTTTTGAGATAAAACATTTGGCGGCAAAAGAAAAAGGCGCCGGTTAGCGCCTTTTATTATTGTAAAAATATTTTTTAAGGAACAGGAACAAATGGTTTTGGTGCCGCTTGCGCTGCTTTTACTTGTTCAGCTGTTCTTCCGCCGGGCGGGCAATTTTCCCTGAGGAATTTTGAATACATTTTACCAACATGCTGAAAGGTGCCCTCGCCTTCACTGATACTATGCGTACGATTTGGGTAACTCATCATCTGGAACATTTTTCCATTTTTTACTAACTCATTTATCAGCTTCTCCACATTTTGATAATGAACATTATCATCACCGGTACCATGCATGAATAATAGATTTCCTTTTAAATTCTTTGCATAAGTTAATGCAGCTCCTTTTTCATAATCACTCATGTTTTCCTGTGGCAGGCCCATATATCTTTCTGTATAAATATTATCATACAATAAAGAACTTGTAACCGGGGCAATAGAAATCCCTGTTTGATATTCATCGGGATATTGGAACATGAGGTTCAGTGTTGATGAGCCGCCGCCGCTCCATCCCCAAACTGCCACACGGGTTGTATCTATAAAATTCCATTTCATTACTTGTTTAGCGCCGAGTGCCTGGTCCCTGATATTTAACTGTCCGATTTTTTTGTAAATAACTTTTCTCCATTCTCTTCCTTTCGGAGATGGCGTGCCGCGATTATCTAATGAAACCTGCACATATCCATCAGCCGCCATGTCGCCATCGTATAAAAAATTACCTGCAGCGCCATAGCTATCATCAACAGTTGTCGAAGCGGGTTCGCCATATACATAAAAAACAACAGGGTATTTTTTTGTACTGTCAAAATTCTTTGGCAAAATGCGCCAACCATCCATTGTCACCCCTTCTTCTGTTGTTACCTGGAAGTAAGCGATGTTGCTTTTCTCTTTATTTTCTTTCTTTATTTTTTTCACCATATCATCGCCTTCCTTAAATGGCATATGATTCGGAAGAGTGATCCACTCAGTCAAAGGCGGAGTGTAATAATTTGAAAAGGCATGACGGGCAAATTTTCCATTGGGAGAGATCTCATAAGTATGAGTTCCTTCTTCGCCCGGAGGTGACATTCTTTCTGCAGGGTAATTACCATCCAATTTTGCAGCATATAAAAAACGTTGTGTGGCATTTGTTGGAGAAGCGTAAAAATAGACAAGGCCATTTTTCTCATCAATGTTAAGCAGATCGATCACATCATAATTTCCCTTTGTGATTAGCGTTTCTTTTTTTCCATCTTTACTGATTCGATAAAGATGACGCCAACCATCTTTTTCACTGGACCATATAAACTCATTTCCATTGGAAATCCAATCCCATCCCCTAACCTCGCTTCTCCATTCATTGATTGTTGCTACCCATGCTTTGTCGGTTTCTGTGTAAATAACTTTTGCATCACCGGTGCCCGTATTGCAAAGAATTATTTTGCTTTCGTTTTGCCTGCGGTTGAGTTGTTGCAATACAATTTCACCGGCACCTCCCCATTCCATTCTTATTAAATAATTCTGATCAGGCTCACCGGGAACCTTCATCCATTTTGTTTGCGCGGTTGTAATATTTACCACACCAATGCGAGCCGGCGAAGGAGGTTCACCAACTTTTGGATATTCAACAGGAATTACTTTGCTATAAACTGAATCAGTTGTATTCAGCATATAATAATCACGGATCTTATTGGCATCGATCTGCCAATAAGCAATGCTTTTACTGTCGGGTCCCCAGCGAAAACCATCCCGGCAGGAGAATTCTTCTTCATATACCCAATCAAAGGTTCCGTTGATCAATTTTTTTGTTCCGTTATCACTGGTAAGTTTTTTAATGACGCCGGTCGTTAGATCTTCAGAATAAATATTTCTTTCACTTACATACGCCACTTTTTTGTTATCAGGAGAAAATTTTGCAAACTGCAATGATGCGGTTGGCCTTCCTTTCCCCATTTGTTTCAGATCGCCAGTTGCTAAATTCAACAGCCAATAATCACCGCGGGTTTTATAACGCCACACTTTTTGCGTATTGGTATAGATCAATGCAAGTTTTCCGTCAAGAGAAAGCTGAAAACTACCTGGACTTAATGTATCACCATTTTTTGTGATCAATTGTTTACGGCTGATGAAAACAGATTTAGTCTGTGAAGGCAATTCGATCTTCACTATTTCCTTTTTTTCAACAGCATAATAAGAACCACCATCCGCGGTCCATTTGGTTATTGGCACGCCAGGTTGGGCAAGAAGGATAATAAAAACAAATTGAACAATGATAAAAAAGCTTAGTTTTTTCGCATCTTTTTTGAACTGCATAATCAAATATTTAAGGCTGAAAAATACAGAAATGCCGGCAGATAGAAAGGTTAATGTGATGGGTGGACGAATTGATTTATTATTTTACATCTTGGATGGACTAACTGAATAACTTTACAGCATGTCAACCCTCACTATCACAGGAATTCAAACACAACTTCATTGGGAAGATGCAGCCGCTAATCGAAAAATGTTTGAAGAAAAGATCAGTAGCATTACTGATAAAACAGAGATCATTATCATTCCCGAAACATTCAGCACTGGTTTTAGCATGAAACCAAAAGAGCTTGCCGAAACAATGGAAGGAGAAACGGTAAAATGGATGAAACGAATTGCTGCAGAAAAAAAAGTTATTCTCACGGGCAGTGTTATTATAAAAGAAAATAAAAATTATTTTAATCGACTGATATGGATGTTACCAAATGGTCAAACAGGGATTTATGATAAAAGACATTTGTTTGGTTATGCAGGAGAAGACAATGAGTTTACACCGGGCACTAAAAGATTAATAGCATCAGTAAAAGGATGGAAAATTAATTTACTTGTTTGTTATGATCTGCGGTTTCCTGTTTGGGCAAGACAGCAAGTGCAGGAAGACGGACCAGAATATGATCTGCTTATCTATGTTGCCAATTGGCCCGAAAGAAGAAACCATGCATGGAAAACTTTGCTGCAGGCAAGAGCGATCGAAAATCAATGTTATGTTGCAGGAATAAATCGTGTTGGCAACGATGGAAATAATATTTACCACAGTGGCGACAGCATGGTTGTTGACCCAATGGGAGAAGTATTATATACAAAAGCACATGAGGAAGATATTTTTACAGTTACACTCAAAAAAGAAAAGCTGGATGAAGTAAGAACCAAACTCCCATTTTGGAAAGATGGGGATAATTTTATGATACAACCATAATGAAACAAGTATTAACCAACGCAACAATTTATACAGGGAAAGAAATTCTTTCCGGCAGCGCAATTCTTATTAATGACGGGATCATTGCTGGATTTGTTTATGACAGCGATATCCCGGATGATTATGAAGTAAGAGATCTTGGAGGAAATAATATTGCGCCGGCACTTATTGATCTGCAGATATACGGTGGAAATGGATTTTTATTTTCTGCCAACCCATCTATTGAAGCGATTGAGGCCACCTATAAATATTGTTTGCAGGGCGGCGCATCAAAATTTTTATTGACAGCGGCAACAAATTCTTCAGAGGTTTTTAGCAAAGCAATTGCTATAGCAAAACAATATTTGAATGAAGGAGGAAAGGGAATGCCTGGTCTTCATCTGGAAGGTCCCTGGATCAATCCTGAGAAACGAGGAGCCCATATTCTTGAATATATACATAAGCCAACATTAGACGAAGCAAAGAAACTGATTGATGAAGCAGACGGTGTTGTGAAAATGATAACTCTTGCACCCGAAATGGTGAATGAAGAAATTGTCGATTATCTGCAATCAAATGGAATAATTGTTTCAGCGGGGCATACCAATGCAACTTATAAACAAGCAATGAAAGGCTTTGAGGAAATAAGCATAGTAACACATTTGTTCAACGCTATGTCACAGTTTCAAAGTCGTGAGCCGGGAATGGTGGGTGCTATTTATGATCATCCTTCTGTTTGCTGCAGCTTAGTCGCCGATGGAGTTCATGTTGATTATGCCGCCATCAAGATCAGTAAAAGGATTTTAGGAGAGAGAATATGGCTGATCACGGATGCCGTGTCTGCGACATCAGACGGCCCTTATCAACATGTTTTAAAAAATGACAGGTATGTTTTACCCAACGGAACTTTATCCGGTTCAGCATTGACAATGATGAAGGCCGTAAAAAATTGTGTTGATCATGTAGGAATAAAAATTGAAGAAGCGTTGCGTATGGCTTCATTATATCCAGCAAGAATTTTGGGAATTGAAAATAAGACCGGTTTGATCGAAAGAAATTATGAAGCCTCTTTTGTTGTATTCGATAATGATATGAATGTTATTGATGTGATTTGATCAATTCCATCACTTTATCCATTTTATAATCTGCGCCACGTCGTATTGCTTCTGTAGTTGGTACTGCAACGACTTCCGGCTGAACACCACGACCATCTTTCGGGATATTTTTATCAATTACCAATCGAAATAATGGCAGGCGAAAACGAACCCTGGTTTCTGGTAAAGTAAGATCTGGAATTAACCATGCAGTATTTCCGTAAGCGCCACCACCGGTTTCTTCTCCTACTACAAAGACATTATCCTGTGGCTTTACGGTTTGAGTAAATAACGTTGTTGCTGAAAAAGAATTACCTCCCGTCAGTACATACACATTGCCATCAAAATGATTTTTCTTTTTAGGTTTGAAGTAATGTCTTTCAAAATAACCGAAATGATATTTTCCATCATTCTTTTTTGCCGTTACAAACAACATAAATAAACGATTAAAGAAATACCCTTCAATATATTTTTTATATCGGCTGTTCCTTGTATTGGTATAAAGCGAATCCGCCACTTTAAATTTCCTGTCAGCGATAAATTTGGTCAGGAACGTAGAATTAGTAACACTGCCACCACCATTCCCGCGAACATCGACAACAAGGTTTTTTGTTCCTTTATGTCGCATGTCTTTAAAAGAAGTTCTGAAGAATGATTTAAGTTTTAAACTTCGTCCGAAAGAACCGAGGTCCATAAACGCAATGCTGTTCGTCGAGTCGATCCGCAGGTTTCTTGTTGCCCTTATGATCTGTTTCTTTCTTTCAGCACGGGTTGTCTTTGCAAAACGGGATATCGCAATACGATTGGCGCTATCTGCCCTAGGGTTATAGGAAGGGACCGTTGCGGTTTTTTCCGATCCATCATTACCGAGATAATCGATA
>DASYQG010000234.1:0-10078 GCA_036005825.1 Chitinophagaceae bacterium
GAATTTTCATAGGATAAGGTTTAATGGTTAATGGTTTTTGATTAGGGGCCCCCGATTTCCATCGGGGGTTCTACATTTAAATAGGTTTTGTAGTCAAATAAAAATGTCTCGCCCAAGGCAAGACATTTTAAATATAGAAACAAGATCTTCTTATTTGTTCTTTGGTTTATCCAGCATGTATTCAAATCTTTTCCCACTATATTCAGTCATATCGGGAACCGAGTCAACTTTATAATCTCCGGCATTCAATTTTTTCTTTGTTTCTTCAAATGCTTTAAGTGTTGCTTCGATATCCGCATCTGTATGTGCTGCCGAAGGAATAAGACGATAAATGATATGTCCTTTCGGTATCACAGGATAAACAACGATCGAAGCAAAGATCCCATAATTCTCACGGAGGTCCATTACCATTGCCGTTGCTTCTTCCACGCCACCTTTCATATAAACTGGTGTTACGGGAGAATCTGTTTTACCAATATCAAATCCTCTTTCTTTTAAACCATTTTGCAGCTTTCTCGCATTGCTCCATAGCTTTTCTTTGAACTCAGGATGTGTTCTTAAAAGCTCCAGTCTTTTTAAATTACCAACAACCAACGGCATTGGTAAACTTTTTGCGAAGATCTGGCTGCGAATATTGTAGCGGATATAATCAACGATATCTCTTGGTCCGGCAATGAAAGCACCGATCGATGCCATTGATTTTGCAAACGTGGAGAAATAAAGATCGATATCATCCTGGCAGTTTTGCTCCTCGCCAGCGCCAGCACCGGTTTTGCCTAAGGTTCCAAAACCATGGGCATCATCTACCAACAAACGGAAATCGTATTTCTGTTTCATGGCACAGATCTCTTTTAATTTTCCCTGGTCGCCGGCCATTCCAAATACACCTTCGGTAATTACCAATATTCCACCAGCGCCTTGTTTTTCTATTAAAGCTGTTGCTCGTTGTAATTGTTTCTCGCAATCTTCAACATCGTTATGTTTAAAAACATAACGATGACCAGGATGAAGACGAAGTCCATCAATAATGCAAGCATGGCTTTCCGCATCATAAACAATTACATCATGACGGCTGCAAAGTGTATCTATAAGGCTTACCATTCCCTGGTAGCCATAATTTAACAGGGCACAGTCTTCCTTCATAACAAAAGCTGCTAACTCACTTTCTAATTGCTCATGCAGGTCGCTGTTCCCACTCATCATTCGGGCACCCATAGGAAGAGCCAGTCCATATTCTTTGGCTCCATCAGCATCGGCCTTACGTACTTCAGGATGATTAGCCAGGCCCAGATAATTATTTAAACTCCAAACAATAACATCTTTTCCACGGAACTTCATTCGGCTGCTTATTTCACCTTCCAATTTTGGGAAAGCAAAATAACCATGCGCCTGCTTGCGATGCTTACCAATCGGGCCATAATTTTTCAGTAAACGCTCAAAAATATCTGCCATATTTTGTAGTTGGTTGTTTAATAAATCGCCGCAAAGGTAAGGTTTAGAAGGCGTTTTAAGGCCTGATTTTTAAACATACGATTCATATTTGAACCGGGTATTTACTACTTGCTCCTCAATTTTCTAAGTCCCTAATTGCCTTTTATAGAGTTGAATTGCATTTTCGAAACCCAGGTAAATGGCATCGCAGACAAGTGCATGACCAATACTCACCTCATCCAACCAGGGAATATTTTCTTTCAGGAATTTTAAATTAGTGAGATCGAGATCGTGACCTGCATTTAATCCTAAACCTAATTCTTTTGCTTTTTTTGCCGCTTCGATATAGGGCTCAACTGCAGACTGTTTATTGCCAGCTGCAAACTGTTTAGCATAGCCTTCAGTATAAAGTTCAATTCTATCTGTGCCTGTTTTGGCTGCGCCTTCAACCATTTTTAAATCAGGATCAACGAATATTGATACACGAATACCTGCGGCTTTAAATATTTTGATCTTTTCTACTAAATACTCTTTATACCTTACCGTATCCCATCCATGATCAGAAGTTAATTGTCCAAGTGTGTCGGGAACCAAAGTGACCTGGTTGGGCCTTGTTTCCAAAACAAGGTTGACGAATTTTTGTTCAGTGCAATTGCCTTCAATATTAAATTCTGTTGTGATGATCTTTTTAATTTCTCTTACATCGTTGTAACGGATATGTCGTTCATCGGGGCGTGGGTGAACAGTAACTCCATCGGCACCGAAACGTTGTGCATCAATAGCAGCTTTTACCACATCAGGATTATTTCCACCGCGGGAGTTTCTCAATGTTGCAAACTTGTTGATGTTAACTGATAGCTTCGTCATAAGCAAATCTACAAATTCATGCAAAGTGAATGTTATTTTAACTTGTTGTTATTTATGTATGAACTAAATTGCCTTAGATAAATCTTGCTATGAAAAATACTTTCTTTTTGCCTGCATTGTTATTCATTTCAATAACATCAGTATTTGCACAAAAAGCACCTTCGTCAGCAGAGGAAATAATGAAAGAGGCTTATGCTTCGGCAAAAAAACAAAACAAGAAAGTCCTGGTAATGTTTCATGCATCCTGGTGCGGTTGGTGTCATAAAATGGATACATCATTAAATGATGCTTCTGTAAGAAAATTCTTTGATGACAACTTTGTTATACGCCATCTTGTTGTTTTTGAATCAAAGGGAAAAGAGAACTTAGAAACTCCGGGTGCATTGGAAATGCTGACGAAGTATGATGGCAAAGACGAGGGTATTCCATTCTGGTTAATTTTTGATAAGGATGAAAATTTTTTAGCCGACTCCAGGATGAAAGAGACAATCAATGGAGTGGAGAAACTTCAAAACACTGGTTGTCCTGCGTCAAAGAAAGAAGTTGATTATTTTATTGAAATATTAAAAAAGACAACTGAATTAAAAGAAGATCAGCTTGAAAAGATCAGGACAAGATTCCGGAGGAATGAGTAAGCTGATTAAAAATCTTTTTTAGTGTTCCTTAGCATTTCAGGGTAGCCCCATTTTTTAGAAAGTGCATTCACTGCCATTGCAATTCGCTTGATCTTTGTAGGCTCCGTTTTGGCTGAGTCGATCCATTTACTGAAATAATTTCGGTGGGAACCCGAAAGGGTATCAAAAAACTTTTTTGCGGGAGGGTCATCGTTCAGACAAGCAATAAAATCTTCGTTAAGCTTGTATCCTTCCGGATCCAACTGCAACTTCACATCCAGCATTGCACCTTTCTTTTTATGAATTTTTCTTCTTAGATCGGCATTAAGCGTAAGAATAAAATTGCCACCGCCCATTGGCAACAAAGCAATTGCCTTAATTGGAAAATTATCCAACTTTCCTTTTACCCGAAACCCTTTTTTGTTTCCGGGCATTAATTTTTCAGCGATATCTGAGGGAACGTCAATATAAGTCCAACCGGTTTTCTCGCCCTGCTTGCCAAATTGCTTTATAGTAGTTGTAAACTGAACCATCCCGGCAAAAATAATATTTACCGGAACACATGCTATTGCTGGCTTATTTCATCTTCTATGGCGTCGTTCAGCTGAACCTCGTATTGGCAGATCCATTTAGGAAGTAGGGTCGAGCTAAGTTTCCAGGTACCCCCTTCTTTAAACATTGAAAAGATGATCCGGTTGCCGCGGTCATCAACAGTATCAACCGAGCATTTCTCATCGTTACCAGTACCAGTTTTTCTGAAATTGAATTCTCTTAGACGTCCTTCAGCTTTTATGAGCTTGGAGAACTGGATGTTTCGCACAAATTGTATTGGCATATCTCTATTTGTTAGATATTCTATGAGCAAATTTTATGCTATTGTTCTCAAATGTGGAAATTAGTACGCATAAAAATTTATTAACGTTATCAAAAGCGAATGGTCATTTGTTATTTAGTAAAAGTTGTAAAGATTTTATTTTCTCAAAACCATAAATGAAAACCCCGGGGCCCTCACATCAGTTTTGATGAATTAAAAGCTCCGGGGTCGCTTTGCTCAAAAAGTTTATGGCAGGTTAGTACTGTTCTAATTCAGGCAGTTTGGCAGCAAGTACATCAATTCTTTCAATTGTTGGGGCTTTGGAGAAAAGATCAGAGGCTTTTTCTTTAAGTGCTTTTGCAACCTGGCCTGCTAAATGAGTTTCCCTTCCTTTGTTGTCGGAAAAAGTATCAAAGATCGCATACGAAGTGGGACCGAGCTTCAATGCATACCATGTGATAGTTTCAGTTTCGTTGTTGACAATGGTCAAACCGTCTCTTAAAAATCTTTCTACTTCTGCTTCTTTGCCTTTTTTGGCTTCAAGCTGAACCCATAATGCAACATTTGTCATGTGAACCTCCCTTTTGATTAATGGAGAAATTGGAGAACTGCAAAAGTGTACAACAACTATTCCAAAAGATTTCGAAGGCAAATTACTTCTGCACAGTGTTTTAAAATTGAAAAGCCTTGCAACGGCAAGGCTTTTCAGAATCTGGTTGCAAAAATTATTTAGTAGGAGCAGGAGGATTATCTGAATTAAAAATATCACGGTGGATCTTCCATTTACCATCTTCCATTTTCCAAAGATCAATGTATTTCCCTTTATCAATTTCTTTTCCGGTTTTATCGGTCATGGTATAAGATCCAACTTCAGTTACGAGTTCTTCAGTTCCCCATACTTCATTCGCTGTTAGTGTAAGGCCGGGTGTTCCCATAGCAGCAAAAAGCCCGGCGAAAGCAGATTGGACACCGTTTCTTCCGGAAGCTGTCGGCATGTTTGGCGTCATAAATTTTGCATCAGACGTATAAAGTGAAGCAAGACCTACAGAATCACCTTTGCTTATCATTGAACCGAACACAGCATTTGTGGAATCAATGACTTTTTTTACAGAAGCCAGATCAAAGGACTTGGCTCTTTCTTCGGTGGCAGTGTTAGTGCCTGATTGTTCGGTAGTATTGCTACTACAAGCAATGAATAAAGAAGTAATTGAAAAAATTACAAGAACTGTTAGCAGTTGTTTCATAAAAAAAATTTTTAAGTGGAAAAAGTTTTATTAGTAGAAAGATACAGTATTTGAAATACTAAGAACAAGAAATAATGCTGAATAGCCAAAAGAAGGTAAAGTGTGCGACGCAACTAAAGTTAAATAGTATTATCATCGCTGGGTAAATAAATAAAAAAGCCCCGAATTATTCGAGGCTTCAATGTCATCTATCAATTATCATCTTAGTACCTGTAATGTTCTGGTTTGAAAGGACCACTCTTTGGAATACCAAGGTAATCGGCTTGCTCAGTGCTGAGTTCATCCAACTCAACTCCAATTTTTGAGAGATGAAGTCTTGCAACTTTTTCATCCAAATGTTTTGGAAGAACATACACTTTGTTTTCGTAACTCTTGTGGTTTGACCAAAGTTCTATCTGTGCCAGGGTTTGGTTTGTAAATGAATTACTCATTACAAAACTTGGGTGACCAGTTGCGCAACCGAGATTCACCAGGCGACCTTCCGCAAGAAGAATGATGTCTTTTCCATCAACAGTATAAACATCCACTTGTGGCTTAACCGTATCTTTTGTATGACCGAAATTATTATTCAGCCATGCTACGTCAATTTCAATATCAAAGTGACCGATATTGCAAACGATCGCCTTGTCCTTCATGCTGCGGAAATGTTTTTCAGTGATCAGGTCGCGGCAACCAGAAGCCGTCACAACGATATCCGCTTCTTTTACTGCATCAGCCATTTTCTTTACTTCAAAACCATCCATTGCAGCCTGTAATGCACAGATAGGATCGATCTCAGTTACAATTACACGGCAACCTGCTCCTTTTAATGAAGCTGCAGAACCTTTACCAACATCTCCATAGCCACCGACAACAGCTACTTTACCAGCCATCATTACATCAGTTGCACGACGGATAGCATCAACCAAACTTTCTTTACAACCGTATTTATTATCAAACTTGCTTTTTGTAACAGAGTCATTCACGTTAATAGCAGGAACAGGTAATGTGCCTTTCTGCACTCTTTCATAAAGACGATGAACACCAGTAGTTGTTTCTTCACTAATACCTTTTAAGTGCTGGATCAGCTCAGGATATTTATCCAAAACAATATTTGTAAGATCACCACCATCATCCAATATCATATTCAAAGGACGATCAGCTCCGCCAAAGAAAAGTGTTTGCTCAATACACCAATCAGCTTCTTCAAGTGTTTGTCCTTTCCATGCAAATACGCCGATACCTGCTGCTGCAATTGCAGCTGCTGCATGATCCTGTGTAGAGAAGATATTGCAAGAGCTCCATTTTACTTCAGCACCTAGTTCAATCAGGGTTTCAATTAAAACAGCGGTTTGAATGGTCATATGAAGACAGCCGGCAATACGGGCACCTTTAAGAGGTTGCTTTGGGCCGTATTCTTTGCGGATAGCCATAAGACCAGGCATTTCTGCTTCGGCAAGGCGAATTTCTTTTCTTCCCCATTCGGCAAGTGAAATGTCTTTCACTTTATGGGGCAGCTTAAAGTCGATTTTTGAAATTGTTGATGCTGACATGGTTTTTAATTAAGAGTTATGAGTTAAAATTTTTTAAATTCCTTCTTCGTTATTTCATGTTTTCCATAATATCTGAAAAACCAGTACCTAGATAAACAAAGAATTACGAAAAATCAAAGGTAAGCAAATAGGTAAAACGGCTAACTTCTTATGAAAAATTGGAATAAAGTGATAAAAATTTTGTTTATTGTAGAACAAATATCTTTTTTACCATGGCTAAAGCAATCAAAAAAGAAGAATCTACTATTTCTGCTGCGCTTGATCAGAAAGACCTTGGAATACTCAAACTTTTGCAAGACAACGCAAGGATCACTGTAAAAGAAATTTCTGACAAGGTGAATTTGAGTACAACACCCGTTTATGAACGTATCAAATGGATGGAAGAAACAGGAGTGATCAAACAATATGTAACTCTTATTGATCCTGCAAAACTCAATAAAAGTTTGATGGTGATCGTATATGTTTCACTTAGGCAACATAATAAAACTGCGGGATCAAAATTTGTGAAAACGATCCATGAAATGAGCGAAGTATTGGAATGCTATAGCATTTCTGGCGAATTTGATTTTATGCTGAAGATCTTAGTCGAGGACATGAATGCTTACTATAATTTTCATGTGAATCGCCTTTCGGAGATGGAAAATATTGGGAATGTGCAGAGTATTTTTGTAATGGGTATTGTAAAGGATACACATGCCTTAATTTAGTTTTTAATTTTCTAAAATGTAGCGGCAATTCTAAGAGGTTTTGGAGCAAAAAAGATAATTATCGCCTGTAAATCTGTAATTTGTTTGTCGTTATTAACTAATAGTGTGAATAATTAAACAAACGGCCAACTAATACAATTGACTTGCCGTCTGTAACCTCAATAATCCGGAATAATCATGAAAAAGAAAATTTTACTGCTTGCTGCTCTGATACTCATTATCGGTTCAGTTTTTGGACAAAAGAACAAGGGTAAAGGAGAGCAAAAGTTTGATAAAAGACTTTTGTGCCCCTTTGAAAATGGTATGGGCCGGGAGCCAAAAGAGGCATTTAGCTGGGATCCACCGGATAAGAAAGTGATAATGATGAGCAGGACAGATACGGCGATCCGCAGTTGTATTGATGCCAAAGTAATAAGAATTAACCCGACAGAAGATGGTCGTTTTGAAATAGTGATCTATTATAAAGAGTGGTATTTCTGGTATTATGGAATTTCGAAAGCATTAGTGAATGTAAACCAGCAAATAAAGGCAGGACAGGTATTAGGCACTTATACTTTTGGACAAGAGATGGAATTCCGGATGTTTAAAGATGAAGAACCAGTGGATTCCAGGGAGTTTCTTGAATGTAAAGCAAATGAAGAGAAAAAAGAATAGAACATAAATCTTAACCTTACAAATTTATTAAAATGGTAGCATACGATACAGTTTCACAAGCAGTGAACGATCTGAAACAAAGAGGATATACATTGGATTTTAATCTTAAGGGAAGTGCCCTTGAATGCCAGGGACAAAAATTTAATCCCAAAGAATTTGAAATAACAGAATTTCATCGCTTCGAAGGAAATAGTGACCCAGGTGATGAAGCGATAGTGTACGCAATTGAATCCCGAAATGGTTTGAAAGGAGTGTTAGTAAATGCCTTTGGCGTTTATTCAGAACCATTAAGCGATGATATGATGAAGAAACTTAGCTTTCAAAAAAACTAAATTAGCATGGATCTAAAACGAACCGCCCTTTTTTTATTCTTTTCCTTTTCAGCGTTACTCGTATTTGCCCAAATTGATAGCCTACAACTATCCTGTCCTCTTAAAGCAGGCATGCCCAAAATAATAAGGGCCAGTGATAAAGATTATCAAAAATCATCTGAATATGGAGTGATGCTTACAAGTAAAATTGACACTGTCGTTCAAGCCGTTCATGAAGCGTCAGTAGTTCTTGTAGCAAGAACAGAAGACACTAAGTATGATGTTGTATTACAATTTAAAAATTATTCTTTCTGGTATGCTGGTGTGTTAACACCAAAAGTGAGAAAAGGCGCTAAAGTGAAAGCAGGAGATATTATTGGCACTTATAAGCCGGGTGATATGCTTGAACTGCTGATGTTCCAGCAGGAAGAACCTGTTAACCCGAGAAAATATTTGAAATGTAATTAGGTCAATGGTGAATAGAGAATTTTGCAGGGAATAATACTCCTTACTTATAACTCACAGCTCACCACTCATAGTTTCTTCTCCATTACATAATCATTCATAAAATAACCGTTACCAATATCCAGGTTGATGAAGTCTACCTCTGTGAACCCAAGCTTCTCGTAAAAAGTTTTTGCATTATTGTATCGGTTCACTTGTAAAAAGAGAGAACTTGCATTTTGCTTTTTTATTTCTTCAATGATATAATTGATCACATATTTGCCAGTTCCTTTTCCCTGCTGATTTTGGAGCACATAGATTTTATTTAGTTTCCATCTTTGCGGTTCTTCTTCACTATACGAAGCAAAACCAACAGGATTTCCGTTTTCATAAACAATAATGAACTGGCAATCATCTTCGGTCATTTGTTCCCTTAGTGAATCTTCACTGTACATCATCTCGAGCATATAGTTTATTTGTTCCTGCGAGAGAATGCTTGCATAGGTTTGCGGCCACACACGAAATGTAAGTTCACGTATCAATGGGATATCATCTGTCCCCGCTTTTTTTATTTCAAACATGCTGATCTGGTTTAAATAATTGTTTTGATAATTGGTGGTGAAGCCTGAGATGTTTTTTGCTAAGAATGATCGCTAGCACGCCTAGCAAGAAACTGAAAAGCAGCAATCTCTTTGGTTCTTTATTATAAATGTCTTTAAGAAAAATATAAAGACAGATTGCAAGTCCCGGGGCGATGGAAAGTCCCAATAAAACCATGGGGGCTAATTTTGAGCAGAAAGATAAGAAAAGAAGAGAGTAGTTTAAATAGGGGAGATGATCTGGCAGAAAGCAATTTTGAAAAGTAAATTCTGTTATCTTCAATTATGGTTTGCAGAAAATTTATCGGTTTGAGCCTTTTGCTTTTCATTTTACAAGGACGATCATTCTTTGCACAAGATTCTATCCCTTCTTATATAATTACAACTGGCAAACTACCACAGCTTGCTTATAGTAGTGGCGAAGACAGGTTGGGTAGCGCCAAAATGGGTTATATCGATACGTCTGTTGTAATGAAAGTGTTAGATACGGTCAAAAACCTATATAAAGTCCAACTTTCAAGCTTGCATTTTGCATTTATTGAAAAAACTTATACGCAACCATTTCCTGATACTATACTATCAACTGCGTTATGTGAAAGCTGGCGGGTGAAAGGAGGTGACGAATTTGATTCGGTAAGTTTTTCACTCAGCGGCCGGGTCCCTTATAAAAGTTGGATGGAAATAGATCCATCAAGAATTAAAATTGAATTGTATAACGTACAAAGCAACATTAACTGGATAACACAATTGACATCCGCCAAAGCGGTAAAGAATGTTTGGTACGAACAAATTGAAAATGATGTTTTGCAAATAACAATTGAGCTGGTGAAACAAACACATTATGGATACAGTATCGGTTAT
>DASYQG010000235.1:0-5712 GCA_036005825.1 Chitinophagaceae bacterium
CCACCAAGGTCAACAAAGAATGGATCATCGGAAGTACCGCAGAAAACTTTTTCGCCGCTGTTTGCAGTGGCAATAGAACTTTGAATCAACGATTCATAGCTGGGAGCATTTAATCCAACTGGTGAGCTGATAGAACGTGGGCCAATGTTTGGTGGAGGTACCGTTCCATTATTTACAATAGTTGAAAATTTATTTCCTCCATCTGTGCTCTTTTCAAGCTTGTAAGTAGTCTTCAGATTTTGTTTTCCCAAACGGATATTGAAGAAGGTGGTAGGATCCTCGTTTTGTTGTTCAAAAGTAAACCGATAAGTAATGTCATCACCTTTAGTAGCTACGTTATTGTCTACATGGATCTCGTAACGGATATCTTTTCCGAACGAATAATAATTAGGCCCGCCCTGGGGTAATTGGCCTGGAACATAGCAGGCAATGATAGTTACCTTGTTTGGATCATCCGGACTGCGGAACGCATATAAGTCTGTATTATCCGCAAGCGGGTCGTTAGCAATTAGTGGTGCTTCTCTATGACTGGAAGCAAATGCTCCGTATGGAAAGACATTGAGGAGCATTACTCCCAATAAAATGGAAGCATAAATTTTTCTTTTCATAATAAAATAAAATTTAAGTAGTAAAAAAAAAGAAGTATCACAGGAAGGATGTGTCTTGGTAAATAATTGGTAGTATTAAGATGTGATGCCGGGCAATACAGAAATAGATACGATGCAGGAGAATGTATAGATTTAGCTAAATAAAAAAAGGCTGTTCCTTTCGGAACAGCCTTTAAATAAAGCGTTTAAAGTCTTACTCCTTCTTTACTCCTATAACCGGCAACGTCTTTTCATGAATAAGTTGATTTAGTTTTGCAACATCTTCACTCATGATCTTCTTCAGCTTGTTTAGCTGCTCATCTATTGGTACCACCAATTCTGTATAAGCATCTTTTGATTGTTTGGAAAGGCCGGATTGACCGGCTGATGATGCGTTATATATACTTGAAAGTTTATCATCAAGCTTGATCGGGTAATTCAAAACATCTTGTCCGCTTTTAGCTTTTGTTTGGTGTAATGCTTCTTCAACAGCAGTTATTTGTTTATTTACTGTATCAATTTGCTGTTTCACTTCTTTCGGGATGTCTTTTCCAACTCTTGCGCTGAAATCGTTCATTTGCTGTCTTACTTCACGAATGTTTTTGATCGCTTTCATGATCTCCGTTGATTTATCACGAATAGTGACCAAGTGGTTGAATTGTTCTTCATATTCAGCCAATGAAGTTTGATAATTTGGATCCTGGAGAATTGTAAAAGGAACTTCTGTGGAATCGTGGCCCGATTTGAATTTTGCAAAATAATTTCCGGGAGCTGCTTTTGGTCCACCAATAAATCCATTCCACAAGATCAATCCCTCCACCCTTTCTGATTCGGGGTAATTCATATCCCATTCAAACTGGTTCATTCCTTTCTCAATATCGATCTTATTTTCTTTTGATGAAGTGGAAAATGTTTTAATTGTTTTTTTATTTTTATCTAACACTTCGATAGACAGTTTAGTCGAATCGGTTGCATTCTTTATATAATAATTCATCACTACTCCATTTGGTGGGTTCATTCCTACATTTCTTAATTGTTGCTGACCAAAGTTCCCGCCGCCGCCTCTTCGTCCACCACCCGGCATACGATAAGCAGGATTAACACTAAAGACATGCAGGTTCTTATTTAATATATCAGCATTCTTTTCTTGTAATAAAGTTAAGTCATCTAATATGTAAATGCTTCTTCCCTGCGTACCAACTATAAGATCATTATTCTTAATTGTAAGATCAGCAATGGGAACTTCGGGTAGATTTAATTGAAATGATTTCCAGTTAGCACCATCATCATAAGAAATATACATTCCATATTCTGTGCCTGCATATAGCAGACCTTGTCTTTTTCTATCGGCACGAAGGCATCTTGCAAAATGCATGGGATTAATTCCATTTACAATTTGCTTCCATGTTTTACCATAATCTTCAGTTTTATAGATGTATGATTTGAAATCATCGAGTTTATATCTTGTGCCAACAATATAAGCAGCGCCTTTTTTGAACGGATCTACTTCAATACAATTCCACATTATCCATTGCGGAATATTTTTTGGAGTAACATTCTCCCAATTTTTTCCGCCATCTTTACTAACGTTTACCAATCCGTCATCACTGCCGGTCCAAAGCAGGTCTTTTTCCACCCAACTTTCAGTTGCATAAAAAATAGTACAATAATATTCAACACTGGTATTATCCTGTGTTATTGGTCCACCGCTTGAAGCTTGCTTCTTTTTATCATTTGTTGTCAAATCAGGAGAAATCATCTGCCATGTCTTTCCTTCATCTTCGGTTGCAAAAAGATGATTGCCGGCTGCATATAACTTTTTAGGATTGTTTGGTGAAAAGAAAATTGGATAGTTCCATTGAAAACGATATTTCGCAGCATCAGCCCCTGCGCCCATATTATCAATTGGCCATACATTGATTGCACGGCTTTCACCAGTTTTATGATCTAACCTTTGAAGCAAGCCCATATAATTACCACCATAAGTAATATCAGGGTTCAAAGGATCTGCAACAATATAACCGCTTTCAGCACCTGCTGCGTTTTCCATGTCAGTTGCTGTAATTGCTGCACCATAAGTCCTGCTTCTTATTCTGAATGCGCCGTTATCCTGTTGCGGTGCAAGAACACGATACGGAAATGCATTATCTGTACTTACACGATATACTTGTACAGTTGGTTGGTTCAAATATGTACTCCAATTATTAGCTGCATCAAAAGAAATTTGTGCACCGCCATCATCGGCAACGATCATACGATTACCATCCTCAGGATCGATCCAAAGATCGTGATGATCACCATGTGGAGTATTCAACGATTGAAATGTACGACCACCATCATTACTACGCATAAAATTTACATTGGGGCAATACACACGGTTCTCATTTTTAGGATCAACAAACACTTTTGTATAGTACCATGCACGTTGGCGAATATTATTATCACTGCTTTGAAGTGTCCACGTATCGCCCCCATCAGCACTCATAAATAGCCCACCGTCTTTATTTTCAACGAGGGTATAAATTTTATCGGTGTTTGAAGGAGCCACAGCAACGCCAACAATGCCCCATGTTCCTTTTGGCAAACCTTTTTTTGTTGAAATATTTGTCCATGTTTCTCCACCATCTGTGCTTTTCCATAAGCCGCTTCCATCACCACCACTTTCTAATGAATAAGGAGTTCTGATCAATCGCCAGGTACCTGCATAAAATACATTTGCATTGCCGGGCTCCATCACTAAATCGCTGCATCCTGTTTGATTATTTATATATAAAGTTCTTTTCCATGTTTTACCGCCATCAGTAGTTTTGTAAACGCCACGTTCTTCATTAGGGCCAAACAAATGTCCCATCACAGCCACCCAAACTATATCCGGATTTTTTGGATGTATAACAATACGAATAATATGACGGCCATCTTTTAATCCAATATTTTTCCAGCTCTTTCCGCCATCATCGCTTCGCCACATACCACCAAGACCTTCGCTTACATTCCCCCGCATGGTGTTTTCACCTTCGCCAACATAAACTATTGTCTCATCCGAAGGAGCAACAGCAACTGCTCCAATAGAGCTACCGAAATATTTATCTGAAATATTTGTCCAGTTGTTACCACCATCTGTCGTTTTCCAAACACCACCACCAGTAGCGCCAAAATAAAATGTGTTTTTATTCTTGTAGCTACCAGTAGCTGCACCACTACGACCGCCGCGAAATGGGCCGATCAGGCGATATTTAAGTTTAGAAAAAAGCTGTTCGTCTTCATTAACAGTATTGGATGCGGAAGCATTACTGGTTTTTGTTTTTTGCGCTATTGAAAGCAAAGTGATTCCCGAAAGTGCAAGCAATAAAAAAGTCTTTCTCATGAGTTTTGTGTTAGGGGATGAAGTTAGTGATTTACCTTTATCAAAATCATAAGCATGTTTTCATTTTCTATAAGTGGCAATCTTGTTGACGTACATCAAAAAAAAATTTACCCTGTAGAAATAAAAGTTGAGGAAGGAAAGATTATTACAATAAAGCAAACTCACGACTCACCGGTCACCACTCACGATTATATTCTTCCTGGTTTCATAGATGCACATGTCCATATTGAAAGCTCAATGCTTGTTCCTTCCGAATTTGCAAAGCTGGCCGTTGTTCATGGCACAGTCGCAACAGTAAGCGATCCTCACGAGATCGCAAATGTCTGCGGTATGGAAGGTGTTGAGTTTATGATCGAAAATGGAAAAACAGTTCCTTTCAAATTCAATTTTGGTGCACCAAGCTGTGTGCCGGCAACTATTTTCGAAACTGCGGGAGCAGCACTCAATTCAAATGATGTCGAAAAATTATTGCAAAGAGAGGAGATAAGATATTTGAGTGAGATGATGAACTTTCCCGGCGTGTTGAATGAAGATGAAGAAGTGATGAAAAAAATTGCAGCAGCTCATCGCTTATTAAAACCTGTTGATGGACATGCCCCGGGATTAAGAGGTGAACAAGCCAAACAATATATTTCTGCGGGCATTACTACCGATCATGAATGTTTTACAAAAGAAGAAGCCCTGGATAAATTGCAAAATGGAATGAAGATCATTATCCGTGAAGGAAGTGCTGCTAAAAATTTCGAAGCATTGATCGACTTGTTAAATGACTACCCAAATCAAATGATGTTTTGCAGTGATGATAAACATCCTGATAGTTTAGTGTTGGGACATATCAATCGGCTTTGTGCAAGAGCTATAGCGAAAGGTATAAATGTCTATAAAGTATTACAGGCAGCTTGTATCAATCCTGTTTTACATTACAAACTTGATGTTGGCTTATTGAAGGAAGGTGATGCAGCTGATTTTATTGTAATAAAAGATCTGGAAAAATTTGAAGTGGTGAAAACATTTATTAGTGGTGAGCTGGTGGCCGAAAATGGAAAAACGAAAATTGAAAGTGGGAAATCGAACGTGATAAACAATTTTTCTTGCAATAAAAAAGAAGTCAGCGACTTTCAATACTTGCTAAATAAATATGGAGAAGAAGAAAACATAGAACAGGTAAATGTTATTGAAGCACTAGACGGTCAACTGATCACTAGCAGGTTAACAAAGGACTTAGATGATGTAAATGTCAAAAATGGTTTAATTGAAAGCAATCCGGAAAAAGATATATTAAAGGTCGTTGTTGTTAACCGCTATAATGATGCCCCGATCGCAAAAGCCTTCATAAAAAACTTTGGATTAAAAAAAGGAGCCATTGCATCTTCTGTTGCTCACGACAGTCATAACATTGTTGCAGTTGGTGTCGATGATGAAAACATTTGTAAAGCGGTGAATTTAGTCATTGAGCATCGAGGTGGAATAAGTGCAGTTGATAATGAAAAAGAAATGGTTCTTAGTTTACCAGTTGCAGGCTTAATGAGTAATGAAGATGGTTATGAAATTGCGGATGCTTACACCGCAATTGATAAAGTTGTAAAAGAAAAACTAGGATCAACACTTACAGCGCCGTTCATGACTCTTTCTTTTATGGCTTTGCTGGTTATTCCCCATTTAAAACTGAGTGACAAAGGTTTATTTGATGGAGATAAGTTCGAATTTGTTTCTTAAGGACATTATTTGTTGTAACCTATACGGCCTGTCATTCCTGACAGA
>DASYQG010000236.1:0-4841 GCA_036005825.1 Chitinophagaceae bacterium
ATATTCTGAGGCAGGAGTGACGCCCATAAGCGTTAATGATCTTGACAAAAAGATGAGTGATAACAAATATGATGGCAAGATCCAGGGTAAGGTGGTGGAAGTATGCCAGGCAATGGGTTGCTGGGCTAAAATTCAAAAGGAAGACGGTACCACGGTAATGATTAAAGTAAAAGATCATGAATTTGCGATGCCAAAAGATATTGTAGGAAAGACGATCGTTGTTGAAGGCAAAGCGGAGTTAAAAGAAACTTCAGTAGCTATGCTAAAACATTATGCTGAAGATGCCGGCAAAAGCAAAGACGAAATTGACAAAATAAAAGAGCCAAAGAAAGAAGTGATCATGATGATCAAAGGGGTGAAAGTGGTTGAGTAAAAAAATATTCTGTTACCAGTCCCCACTTATGAAAAAATAAGTGGGGATTTTTTATAAATAGCCGATAATAATATATGAAACCTTTATCTAAAATATTTACTCTTCTTTTTTTACTTGGAGTTAGCTCTTGTCAAGCTCAAAAAATGGTTCAAAAGACAAGTGACGCAAAAAAATTAGAAATAAATAAAAATCAGTTTGTCGGTAAACCCTTAAGTGTTTTATTGAAGGAAATTGGTCCCAAGATAGAAACTGCACTTGGATCACCAGGTACCAATGAACGGGCAGGTTTTTTTAGTTTTTATTTTGCTCCAAAAGCAGAGTATGATAAATACAGGTCACAGGAAAAATTTCCTCTTACAATAAAAGTTTATATTAAAGATAGTTTTGAGTGGAATAGAAAAGATAAAACGAAAGATAGTTGGCTTAACTGGACCAAAGAAGATGAAGAAAAATATGGAAGCCTAATTATCGCAGATATTAAAGTTTATAATGAAAATTAAAATAGCATTCTCAACGATTCAATGCTCATCCAACTCATTGCAATCACAACTAACCAACCTACAAACTGCATCCACACAGGATGTTTGTAGCCTTTCATAATTGAAGACTTTGTAGCAGCAATAAGAATTACTGCTAATGCGATAGGAAGAATAATTCCATTTGCGGCACCCGCAAAAATCAATAGTTGAACAGGATTGCCAATGCTGACAAAAATTATAGTTGATACTATTACAAATAAACTGATAACTATTTTTTCATTTTTGAAAACAACCGGGGGAAGAGTTTTCCAAAAAGAAACTGATGTAAATGAAGCACCAACAACTGATGTAATTGCAGCTATCCATATAACGATACCAAAAAATTTATAACCCAGCTCCCCTGCTGCTGATTGAAAAACGGATGCTGCCGGGTTTCCCGTTGCTAATTTTACTCCACCCCAAACAACTCCCAACGCAGCCAGAAATAAAACAAACCGCATTAGTGATGTAATAATGATCCCGCTAACTGCGCTTCTTGTAACATCTTTCAAATTTTGCTTTCCCTTTATCCCTGCATCGAGCAAACGATGTGCACCGGCAAATGAAATATACCCGCCCACAGTGCCTCCAACCAACGTAACAATCTTCATAGTATCAATTTTCTCCGGCCAGATTGTCCTGTACAAAGCTTCACCAAGCGGCGGATGCGATGCGAATGCTACATAAACTGTAAGCCCGATCATTATTATGCCCAGCCATTTTGCAAAACCATCAATCAGTTTTCCCGCCTCTTTATACCAAAAGATCCCGAGAGCAATTACACAGCTTATTATAGCACCATACCTGGGATCAATTCCTGTCAATACATTTACACCCAAACCGCAACCTGCAATATTTCCAATATTAAATATCAAACCGCCGAATGCTATCAGGAACGCAAGAAAAAAACCAAGTCCCGGAAAAATTTTATTCGCAATATCCTGCGCCCTGTTCTCACTTACACTTACGATCCGCCAAATATTTATTTGCGTTCCGATGTCCAACAGGATAGAAAGAAGAATAACAAACCCAAAACTTGTAAGCAGTTGTTCAGTAAATAAAGATGTTTGAGCAAGAAAGCCGGGGCCGATCGCAGAAGTGGCCATCAAGAATGCGGCACCAAGTATGGCTGAGTTCTTTTTCATTATGTTACCGGCTGCAGTAATTCTGCTGATCATCCCTTGCGTCGCGCAATTCAACTACAACAATTCTATTCAGCTTATATCTCTCACGGATTTTCACAGATTAGCACAGAAGTTATCAGTGAAAATCCGTGTAATCTGTGAGAGACTTTATCGGCTTTTTATTTCAATTCCTTCTTTTTTCAACGCACCATGAATTGCTTTTGCAAACTCTACCGCATGCTCACCATCACCATGTATGCAGATTGTTTCAGCAATGATCGGCACTTTTTTTCCCGTAATAGATGTCACTGTTCCTTCTTTTATCATTTGCAATACCTGCGCAATGGCCGCATCAACGTTTTCAATCAATGCTCCGGGTTTGCTTCGGGAAGTTAAACTTCCATCATTCTTATATGTTCGGTCAGCAAAGACCTCGTTCACGGTCTTTAAACCAAGATTCTTTCCTTCTTTTACCAAATAGCTGCCACTTAATCCATACAAAAGATATCTGTTATTTGTATCAATAATAGCAAGAGCTACGAATGGCGCCAGTCCTTTATCTCTTGCGGCCATATTATATAAAGCGCCATGTGGTTTCACATGATGAATACCAACATCAGCTGCTGCAGCGATTTTTTCTAAGCAATTAATTTGCTTGACTATCATCTCATAAATTTCGCCGGGATGAAGCAACATATCGGTTCTGCCAAAATTTTCCCTATCAGGGTAAGAAGGATGTGCGCCAACAGCGACACTATACTTTTTGCAAAGATCAACAGTTTGCTTCATTGTTTTTTCATCGCCGGCATGATAGCCACAGGCAATGTTGGCGGATGAAATATAGGGCATGATCAGTTCATCGTTTCCAATACCCTCTCCCACATCACAGTTAATATCGATCGTTTTCATGGATATAATTTTCGAGTCTCAATTTACAGGCAATTTCTAATTGCGTCAAGTGTTGTTGTTGTTTTAGTATTAAGTTTTCGGCAGTTTGATGATCGGTAAATTTAAACTGTACTTTATCGCCTGCCTTCATTTGTGCAAGCATTGGTAAATAAGCTGAAATAATATTTCCTAATCTTGGATACCCACCTGTTGTTTGATTATCTGCCATTAATATGATGAGCTGGCCGTCTGGTAACAATTGAATGCTTCCGAAGCTCACAGCAGAAGAAACGAGTTCTGTTTTTGTAATTGCATGCAATGGTTCGCTTGCAAGCCGGTAACCCATCCTGTCAGAATTATGAGAAATAAAGAAAGGATTTTTCAAAAATTTTTCCTGCGAATTTTTATCAAGCCATTCCCATTCTGCTCCCTGCAATACCATTAACTGCTCACTATCATCCATCCCAAAATTTTCGCTTGCCTGCCAGGGCAATATTTTAAAATCACTGTCATCAATTTTATTGATGCCTGGATATTCATTTAATTCAATGACATCATCTTTTAATAATCGCCTTCCTGAAAACCCACCTGCTTCAGCTTTCAGATTTGTACTATAACTATTCAGCCATTTAGATAATTTCATTCCGCCTTTTATTGCGAGATAACAATGGCTTTTGTTTTTTGGTGAAAGAAATTGAAGAGTTGTGTTTTTATTGACGATCACAGCATGATTGATCGGTATTGGGTTTCCATTAATACTTGCATTAAACTCAGCACCGCTCAAAGCAATGATTGTTGGTTCATCAAAAAAAATAGCAGCAGCCGGAAAACGCATTTCAATCACTGCTTCGCTATGTGTATTGCCAACCAAAATATTTGCGATAACCGCGGCATATTTATCAATAGCACCAGTTGGATTGATGCCAACCTGCTGATAACCGTAGCGACCCATGTCCTGGATGCTATCAAGCATTCCCGCTTTTACTATTTTCAAACTCATCTTTTGTTATTGAATAAAATTGAACGGTATCTCCCGATTTAAATAAAGTCGGATTTTCTTTTTCTTTATCAAAGAGTTTCAATGGAGTTCTTCCGATAATTTGCCAACCTCCCGGCGATCTCAATGGATAAATTCCTGTTTGTCTTCCTGCAATGCCAACGCTGCCGGCTTCTACCGGTGCCGGGAATTGCTTACGTGGTGCAGCAATTTTCTCATCTACCAATCCCATATAAGAAAAGCCTGGAAGGAAACCGAGCATATAAACACGGTAAACAGTCGATACATGCAAGTGAATTATTTCATCAATTGTAATTTGATTTAACAAAGCAATAAAATCAAGATCGGTTCCATATTCTTTTTCATAGCAAACGGGAATTCGGATAAGTGTTCCGCTATCTTCAACTTCAATTCTTTCCCTCGATAAATATTTTTTTACTTTTTCAGAGATCCAATCAAACGCTGTTTCGGGCCCGTTGTTCTTTTTGCGAATAAATAAAACGTCATAGTAGATCGTAAGTGAACAGTATGCAGGCACCGCTTCTATCATTCCGGGGATCTGATCTTTCTGTAATTGATAAAAGACAGCATGAACCAACTTATTGATCGATTCATCGATAATGTTTCCAAAATCGATAACAAGCCCTGTGTCGCCTAATGGGAAAATTTTATAAGCCGGAAGTTGTTGCATGTAATAGTTTGTCAAATTAGAAAATTATTAGCTATTGCCGCTTGTTGTTTTTTACCTTTACAGGCCGATGTCACAATTTAATTGGAACGATAGCCTGAATTTATTCTCAAAACTTACTTTTCGCCGTGCTTGGAATGGTAGTAAGGTACTAAGCAGCTATTATATCAGTAAATGGTTTAAGAAACCCGTTCAATGGGGCCTGCCTGTTTCTATATCATTTGAACCAACAACATCCTGCAACCTGCGTTGC
>DASYQG010000237.1:0-1631 GCA_036005825.1 Chitinophagaceae bacterium
TGAACAATGAAGTGTCTTCAAAAATGTTTCCTTTGCTATCGGAATAAAGAATGTATGGAGAATGTTTAAGTTTCAAGGCTAAATGTTGAATGAAAAATCAATTTGCGAAGGTCGTTATTTATTCAATTGCTGTTTGCAAAAGTCATTGAATTCTTTTTCATTAATGTCTTCGTCGGAATTCAGGATAAGTTGCTGGAAAAGCTTATTGTTTTTAAAATCAATTGTAAGAAGACCATCTTTCAGTATTACATTATTCACTTCATTCCAATCAACTGTTTTTTCCATAATATAAGGAACTATTATTCTCTTATCTGTCACATCAACTACCAATTTTTTATGAGCAATAAAATCAAGTAAAATAAACAGGAATAACATAATGGTGATCCACCAAAATCCTTCTCTGTACCACACAACTGCACAAACACTAAAAATTGATCGGTGCCAGAAATCAGGCAGTGGTTTTTTGGATATCCATTCCAGGACAGTAAAAAAGGTATATACAGCCGTAATTAGTATCGCAAAAAGAAGCGCAATGTTACTAGCTATTCTTGTTTCATTTTTGATCAAAATAAAAATGAAGCCAAGTAAATTAAATAATACCAGTAACTGGCTGATAAGTCTATAGTTTTTTGTTTTTTCGTTTTTAAGGATGAAAGAATATTTCCTCATTGCTGAATAGGATTACTGAATGTACAAGAGTGCAACCCGTTCGTCGCTACGCTCCTCAGGGCAGGCTGCACAGAAGTTAAATAGAATTTCAAAAGCCGGGAACATAATAAAAGTCGGTAACACATTCACCATTGACAATTCACCATTCAGGTATTCGACGCTACCAGCAAATTACAAAGCTTGAAAAGTATTCTTGAGCTAACATTGCTGTCCCAATCATTTTCACCAACGCCGGTTTCATTAAGATCAAAACCAATTAGCTTTTTACCATTTTTTATTAGCTTATTGAAAATGTAAAATATTTGCTCCGTTTCCATGCCGCCTTGTACTGGTGTGCCGGAGTTTGGACAAAGTTTTGGATCAAGTCCATCTACATCAAAACTTATATAAACTTTTTCGGGCAACTTGCCAATGATCTCATCAGCCACTTGTTTCCATGTCTGTCCCTCGTACACTCTTTCTTTTAACTCACGATCGAAATAGGGGATGACCTTATAATTGCTGTTGAAAATATATTCCCATTCTGCTTCACTGTAATCACGAACACCAACCTGCACCAATCTTTCTATCTCAGGAATTTCATTCAGCGCATTGTACATAATACTTGCGTGAGAATAAACAAAGCCCATATATGCTTTGCGCAGGTCGCAATGCGCATCTATTTGAAGAACTCCAAAGTTGCCATGCTTTTCCGCGATCGCTTTCATAAAACCAAGCGGTATACTATGATCACCACCCAACAATCCAACTAACTTGTCTCTGTCAAGTAAGGATTTTGTTTGTTCATACACCCATTTATTCAAAAAGTTGCTTCCTTCATTTACATCCTTCAGGGTTTTGGTCATGAATTGGTTGGCCTCGACCGCATCGCCTTTTGATATGTAATCAATGAACAGCTCCGCCTCTTTGCGCAGGTAATCACTTTTTAACAATACTTTTCGATCGATCCCTTTCATAAAAAA
>DASYQG010000238.1:0-3430 GCA_036005825.1 Chitinophagaceae bacterium
AAAGACGGAGCCATATTTGCCCAATTCAATTGATATAATGGCGGTGGGAAATCTGCCGAATGAATTGCCAAGAGATGCATCCAGATATTTTGGCGAACAATTGATAAAGCATGTGCTTGAAGACCTGGTAGGGGATAGTTCCCCGATCATTGAAAAAGCAACAATGGTAAAAAATGGAAAACTTACATCTCATTATGAATATTTGAAAGAATATGCTGGTGTGAATTGAAAATTAAAGGTTGAAAATTACAGATGCAAGTAATAGTCTTTCAACAGTTCTACAAATTCATTTGTGTATTGCTGCTGTTCATCCCAGATCGACATTTCATCGAATTCCGTTTCTTTTTCGGTTATACTAAGATTTCCTTTTAGAAATATTCGGAAGTAATCATGTTTTACCGACTGGCGAACAAAGATCATCTTTGAAATATGCAATTGTTGATCTTTAAAAAGTTTTTTTACTTCCTCATTTCTTTTGTAAGGTAACAATAAAAAAAACAAGCCTGTTGAAGTAAGACTATCTTTTATGATCGCCAATAAATCTTTTAATGTAAGGTATTCGCTGTGATGCGCTACGTTTTTCGAGTTAGTTGCAGATCTTATTTCCTTTTCATAGAAAGGGGGATTGCTAACAATAGCATCAAAGTCTTTACATAAAGTAGGGACCATTTTTTTTGCATCCCCGGGCATAACAAAAATCCTTTTTCCCCATGGTGAGGAGCCGGCGTTTTCTTGTGCTTGTTTAGCAGTGGCTTCATCTATTTCAACACAATTGATCTCAGCTTCACATTTTTGTGCAAGCATGAGTGATAACAAACCTGTACCAGTTCCAATATCAAGTACCCTTTTAACTTTCAACTTTTCACTTTCAACTTCACTCGCTACCCATGCTCCAAACAAACAGGCATCCGTCGTCACCTTCATAGCACAACGATCTTGTTGAATAGTGAATTTTTTGAATTGGAAGTAGGAGTTAGCCAAGTCATTTGAAGTTTGAGGTTTGAAGTTTGAAGTTCGAAGTTTTTTTTCATAGCATCAAACCTCAAACATCGAACATTGAACCACTTCTTGCAGAAGCACTCACAGTAAGATCACTGAATTGACCTTCTAAAAATTTATAATACGCAGTAATGGCGATCATCGCAGCATTATCCGTGCAGTATTCAAATGCGGGAATAAAAGTATTCCAGTTATTTTTTTTGCCTGTTACTTCAAATGCTTTTCGTAACCCACTGTTTGCGGAAACGCCACCAGCAATACAAATATCTTTTATACCTGTTTGAATCGATGCTTTTTTAAGTTTGTTAAGCAGGATAGAAACAATTCTTTGTTGTACTGATGCACAGAGATCAGCAAGATTTTCTTTTATAAACTCTTCTCGTTCTTTTTCAGTAGCTAAAAACTCTTCTTTATAAACATGACTCTTTCCTGCATTTTGTAAAAAATAAAGAATAGATGTTTTTAGCCCGCTGAAACTAAAATCAAGACCCGGGATTTGTGGTTCCGGAAATTGAAAGCGATTCGCATTACCTTCTTTTGCATATTTATCTATCAATGGGCCGCCGGGGTAGGGAAGTCCTAACAACTTTGCCGTTTTATCAAATGCTTCACCTGCTGCATCATCAATTGTTTCACCGATCACTTTCATCTTAGTTGGCGATTCGCACAAAACAATTTGCGTATGTCCGCCGCTTACAGTTAAACATAAAAAAGGAAATGAAGGTTTAGGATCATCAATAAGATTTGCCAATACATGCGCCTGCATATGATGAACGGCGATCAATGGTTTGTTCAAGGATAAAGCCAGGGATTTTGCAAACTGAGTTCCTATGAGTAATGAGCCGATCAAGCCAGGTGATTGAGTAAATGCGATCGCACCAATATCGTTAACACTATCTCCTGACTCTTTCATTGCTGCATCAACAACAGGAATTATATTCTGAATATGTGCCCTGGATGCCAGTTCAGGCACTACGCCGCCATATTGTTCATGTACTTTTTGCCCGGCAATGATGTTTGATAGAATTTTTCCATCCTTACATATTGCAGCAGAAGTTTCATCACAGCTACTCTCTATTGCTAAAATTGAAATACTCAAGGCTCAATAATTAAAATAACGCTCCTGGCAAATTTAATTGAGAATAATGGGAATGGAATTTATTTAGAACGAATGGCCACCACCGGATTCAATCTCGCAGCAATTACAGCAGGTATAATACCTGCAAGCACACCAACGACAAAACAAATACTGATCGCCACAACAAGATTTGAAGTAGAAATATATATGGGAAAATTAAATGCGCCGGATAAAATTTTCGTAAGTCCTAATACAAGTAACAATCCTATAAGTCCGCCAATAAGGCAAAGGAATGCGGCTTCAAGAAGAAATTCAATGAGTATGATATGACTCTTAGCGCCGATCGCTTTTTTCAACCCGATCTGGCTGGTACGTTCTTTTACACTTACAAACATAATATTGGCAACACCAAATAAACCAACTATAAGACTAATACCGCCAATGATCATTCCACCCAGGTTTATCCCGGAAAAAGCAGCTTCGAAAGCTTTGCTCCATTCATTCACGTCATTCAGGGAAAAATTATCTTCCTGTGCCGGGCTTAATTTATTAATGGCTCTCATTGCACCTTTCAGATCATCTTTTAAAATATCAATTTTTAGATTATCGAGTCCCTGCACAAGGATCAGCGGATCAGAATATCTCTCATCCATAATGGTACGGCCAAAACGATAAGGCATGATCACTGCTTTATCCAGTTGCCAGCCACCGAGCATTTGATTGCCCTGCTTTTTAATAACACCAACTACCACCAATTTCTTTCCTTTTGCAGTAAGCAGTTTTCCAATTGCTCTTTCGGGGTTAATGAAAAGCTGTTCAGCTATCTCATTGCCGATCACGACCGAATTGGTGCCTTGCTGAAATTCTGCTGCAGATAAATACCTGCCAAAATGAATATCAACAGGCTGAATATTATTGAAGTCATCGCTAAAACCATAAAGGATAATATCTTTCAGTGTATTGTCTTCGAATTCAACGTCAGCATTGCGATCTATTTTAAATGCCGCATATTTTGCGCTCGGCGTTCGTTGCATTATCTCTTCAAGTTGTTCATACTTCGGGGATGGCCGTTTAATGAATTTCCACCATGGATATTGGCCGTCACCGCCGGAGCTATAATCCCATTTGTCAAGATAAATTGTGTTGGTGCCAAAGGATTTTATTTCAGCCTGGATATTATGCTCAAGACTTCCAAGTGTTGCCATTACGCCAATGATGCAGAAGATGCCGATCGTGATACCAAAGAGGGAAAGAAAAGTGCGGAGTTTATTCTTCCACAATTCCATCAAAGCCATTTTGAGGCTGCTAAAAACAATCTCGAATGTTCGGCCCATAAGCAAATTTAGTAAGAAC
>DASYQG010000239.1:0-3439 GCA_036005825.1 Chitinophagaceae bacterium
ATAATATTTTTATTCCCTGCCAGGGCGTCAACTACTTCCCGCTGAAAATCATTTTCACCCAACTGTAATGCATCAAATTGCTGGTGAAGATCTACAAGCAGGCTGCTTAATTCCCTTAATTGTTCAAGGTTGACTGGTGTATCGTTTATAAATGCCCTTGATTTCCCATTTACCGCTATTTCTCTTCGTAAAACCAATTCTTCCTCGCCATCAAGTTCATTGTTCTTTAAAAAAATTTTTGCACCAGCTTTATCATCGGTTTTAAAAACCCCTTCTACAATGCACTTCTTTTCCTTATTCACCAATGTTGATGAATCGGCCCTGTCACCCAATATCAATCCCAACGCACCCATAATAATGGATTTACCAGCGCCGGTTTCACCCGTCACCACGTTCATTCCCTCAGGGAACTTTATATCAATAGCATCGATGATTGCATAATTCTGAATAGAAAGTTGTTTCAGCATGAGCCGCAATTTAAAACAAAAAACCCCGCTTGGATAAACCAAGACGGGGTAAAAAAAATCTATTTATGAATTATTTTATCTCGATCGCTGCGTGAAGATCGTTATCAACCAACACACGACCGCAATTCTCGCAAACCATAATCTTTTTATGCTGGCGTATCTCACTTTGTTTTTGAGGAGGGATCGCATAGAAACACCCGCCGCAAGCATCTCTTTCTACTTGTACAACCGCCAAACCATTGCGATAGCTGTGACGGATCTTTGTATAACTGGTCAGCAAACGTGGATCAACTAATTCCTTTGCTTCAGCTGCCATTTTATTGAAATGCTTTTCTTCTTTTTCAGTAGAAGCAATGATCTTTTCAAGTTCTTCCTTCTTTGTATTCAGAATACCTTCTTTAGCTCCAATTGTTTTTTTAGCCTTCTCGAGCAACACAGCTTTTTCAGAGATCTCATCAGTAGCATCTTTAATATGCTTTTCTGCAAGCTTCACTTCCAGCTGCTGCATTTCAATTTCCTTATTGATCGCTTCAAACTCGCGGTTATTTTTTACGTTGTTGCTTTGCTTCTCGTATTTTTTAACCAAAGCACCTGATTCTTTAATGGCTTCCTTTTTTTGCTCAATAAATTCAGTGATGCCATTTATTTCTTCTTCAATACGTGTTTGTCTTGCATGCAATCCCTGTATCTCATCTTCCAGGTCGGCAACTTCCATTGGAAGTTCACCTTTCAATACTTTTAATTCGTCCAGCTTCGAATCAATTTTCTGAAGTGTTACCAGGCCGGTAAGTTTTTCCTGAACCGAATACTCTTTAACTGTACTCATTTATTTGATGATTGTTTTAATTTGATAGTATTTATTATGAACCCAGCTTTTTGCCTACTATTAAACATCTGTTGCGTCGCACTCTTGTGCTTCCTGTCCGCTATTCAGCTTATAAAAAGTACCGCACAGGGTTCGTATTCACTTCTGTTTTAAGGACGGCAAAGGTAGGGAATTTTTGTTCCAAAAATTCCTGCAAGAGGTTGATGGTGAATTGTTCACTTTCGTAATGACCAATGTCCGCAATAACCATTTTATCATTGGCATCAAAAAACTCGTGATATTTAATATCCGAAGTAATAAAACAATCGGCTCCTGAGGCCAAGGCGCTGGAAATCAGGAAACTTCCAGCACCTCCACATGCAGCTACTTTAGAGATCGGCTTATTTAATAACCCGGTGTGCTTTATAACCTTAAGCTTGAATTTTTCTTTTAAAACTTTTAAAAAACTTGTTTCATCGATGGGTTCTTTCAATTCACCAATCACGCCTGAGCCAATCGACGAAAACCAGTTATCCAACCTGATGATATCATAAGCCACCTCTTCATAAGGATGTGCTGCCAATAAATTTTTTAGTATCCGACCTTCAAGCCAGGCCGGAAATATTACCTCAACCTTTATTTCATTTTCTCTATGAATTTCTCCCGGTTTGCCAACATAAGGATCAGTATTCAGGCCACCTTTAAAAGTTCCAAAACCATCAGCATTAAAACTGCATTCTTCATAGTTGCCAATATGTCCTCCGCCTGCATCAAAAATCGCTTGTCTCACTTTATCAGCATCGGAGACTGGAACAAAAGTGTATAATTTTTTAAGCTGATTTTCCTTCGAAGACAATACAGATATATTTTTCAATTCGAGTAGTTCAGCAATCTTTCCATTTACCCCATTTAATACATTATCGAGATTCGTATGAATAGCATACAGCGCTATATCATTTTTAATGGCGTTGATCACAGCTTTCTGAACATAATTTTTTCCCGTAATTTTTTTTAGACCTGAAAAAACAATTGGATGATGTGAGACAATGAGATTACAACCTTTTTCTCTTGCCTCATCTACAACTGGCGTTGTAGCATCTAAGGAGATCAATATCCCGGTACATTCAGCATCCTCATCGCCTGTAATAAGACCAGCATTATCATAGCTCTCCTGTAAAGAAGGTGGAGCTATTGCTTCGAGTGATGTAATGACATCTTTTATTTTCATTGGCTAAAGATAATAAAGCCTGAATTGCTCCTGTTTTCGAAAAAGTGTAAAAAAAATGACAACTGATTTGAAATGCTTTCGTAACTTTTCTGCCCCTTACCTCCGAAATTATTCCCGGCCCTTTTTTATTTGAACAAAAAATATTGCTATGCCAAGGAGAAAAACTTACAACTATCTTCTTCTATTATTTATTGTTTTTTCAGGTTTAGCCGGTACACCAACGGAAGATGTTCTTTCAAAAAAGGAAAGAAAGTTTGCGGCTGAGCATATGAAAAGCACAAAGACCGAATTGCAGGATGCCATCAAAGGGCTTAGTGCGACACAGTTAATGCACAAAGTAACAGCTGATAAATGGTCGGTACAGGAATGTGTTTATCATATTGCTATTTCTGAAAAAACACTTTGGACCATGCTTGAAACAAGTATGAAGGCCGGACCAACACCAGAAAAAAAGAAAGACCTGAAAGTTTCCGATGAGCAAGTAATAAAAATGACGGAAGACAGAACGAATAAAGTGAAGACCTTTTCTCCATTAGAGCCGCAAAATACTCCGTACAAAAGTCTTGACGAGGCTATGAATGATTTCAAAACCGCTAGAGCAGCTCATATTAAATACATAAAGGCGACCTCGGAAGATCTGCGTAATCATTTTGTACAAATGCCTTTTGGCTTGCTTGATTGTTACCAGCTTTGTCTTCTGATCTCTTCGCACACGGATCGCCATGTGCAACAATTAAATGAGGTTAAAGCCGATGCTGGCTTTCCAAAATGACCCCCTTCCAAAAAAGATAACTAAAAACCGCTCCCGGAGCGGTTTTTGTGTTTATTAAAATGCTTTTATTTACTATTGCATAGGTCACTGATAATAATTATCTTGCCTCTCCATTTAAGCCCACTTATGAAAAGACTGATACCCTTATTCTTCATAATGATCTCACT
>DASYQG010000240.1:0-7491 GCA_036005825.1 Chitinophagaceae bacterium
AGTGGATCATGAATGAAATTGAAAGTTCAAAGTTGAAGGTTGAAAGGTTGATCGAAGAGTATAAGTTTCGTGATGCGTTGTTTGAAGTAATTGAACTATCTCGCAAGGGAAATCAATACATGCAGAAGAAGGAACCGTGGAAAAAGGTTTCAAGTGACAAGGCACAAGCTACAAGTCCAGAGAATCAAAAATTAATTGATAATTGTTTACATCTCTGTTTACAGTTAACGGCGAATCTTGCTGTTCTTATCAATCCTTTTTTACCGAACACGGCAAAGAAAATGTTGTACATGATGAAAGTGATTGATAAAATGTTGGATTGGGAGAATGCAGGAAAATTAAAATTGTTGAGTGTTGGTTATTCATTGAGGCCGCCTGAATTATTATTCAGGAAGATCGAAGATGATGAGATAAAAGCGCAGATAGAAAAATTGAAAAGTGGTCTAATAAAAAAAGTAGAACAGAAAATGGAAGAAGCAAAACAAGAAACCAGGAAACCAGAAATCGTATATGATGATTTTGCCAAACTCGACCTTCGTGTTGGTACAGTCATGGCTTGTGAAAAGGTAGAAAAAGCCGATAAGCTTTTAAAATTAACAATTGACCTGAGCAATGAAACAAGAACAATTGTTAGCGGTATTGCCCTACATTATGGTGCCGAGGAAATGGTTGGCAAGCAAGTTGTAGTAGTTACCAATCTTGCGCCGCGAAAAATGAAGGGAATTGAGAGCCAGGGAATGATCTTGACAGCCGAGGATAAGGATGGAAAACTTCGTTTATTGAAACCTGAAGAAACGGTAAGTCCTGGTTCTTCAGTAAGCTAAAAACTAATGAAGCCATCTGTAGCGCCAGGTGGCTTTTTCTTTAGCCTAAATTTGAGTAATTTGATAACTTATTAACCCCATCTATTGAATGTGGATAGTTTGGCTTGAGAAAAAAATCCTTAAAACACTCGGAATCATCCTGGGGATCATTGTTATTCTCATCACTGCCCTTCATATTTATGTTGTTAATAATGCCGAAGCATTAGTTGAGGATATTGTCACCAAGGAATCAAATGGGAAATTAAGACTAACAGTAAAAAATATAAAATTCAATTATTTCAGCAAAAAAGTTGAGTTGCAGGGTGTAACTTTTTTTTCTAATGATTCACTTGATCTTGTCACCTCCTATCATTTCGAGGTTGATAAAATAAAGTTGAGGGTAAAAGCCCTGATCCCGATTTTTACAAGAAAAGAATTAAGGATCGATTCTTTGTCTCTTCTTGCTCCGAAAATAGTAGTGACAAGATTGAAACCCATTGATACAACTGGACAAAAAGATGTTTCCATTCCGCAGGAAATGGGGAAAGTGTACAATTCGATCATGGATGCTTTGAGATTTTTGGAAGTAAAGCGATTTCAATTTGACAATGGTGAGTTCAGATTGATAAATAAAGTAATTCCTGATCAGCAACCACTTGTTATTACAGGAATGCATTTTCATATTGAAGACTTTAAAGTCGATTCCGATACAAATCCTGAAGATTTCCCTGATTCTGAGAAACTGGTATTCTGGACCAAAAACCAGGATATCAATTTTCCAGACGGAAATCATCGTCTCGCTTTCAGCCGTTTCAGGATTAAGATCAAAAAAAGGATAATAGAAATTGATAGTTGTACGCTGATCGGTAAGCGAGGTGATAATAACTCTTCGGGGTTTTCTCTTTTTCTTGATACATTAAAACTGACCAATGTTGATTTTAAATCATTATATGAAAAGGATCTGATAAAAGCGGATTCGGTTTATTGCCTTAACCCAAATTTTAAAATACAATTAGAATTAAAAAGTAAAACCTCAACGCCAAAAAAAATACCTAACCTGGATACGCTGATCAATCAGCTTACGGGCGATATGCAATTAAATTATGTGGGGGTAAAAAACGCTTCCTTAAATATTGCGACCAATCGAAATGATAAAAGCACATCGTTTACTTCGGAAAAAAATAATTTCGAGATGACAGGTCTAACGATAGATCACAGTCAGCCCCAACCAATTTCACTGCAAAGTTTTGATATGGCCATTCGCAACTATGAGAATTTTGTAAAAGACAGCAGTTATTTTTTACGCTTTGATAGTATACGATTAAGGGAAAAAAGGATCTTATTAAGCAATTTTTCCATTAATACCGAACCTTATAAAGATAAACGCAACATACAGGTGCGTCAGTTTATATTGAGTGAGCTATCGTGGGCAGATCTTTTATTTGATCAAAAGATTACCGCAAGACAAGCATTATTAATAAGACCTGTCATCGATTATTATCCATCAGCAACCGAAAAACCAAAATCAAGAAATCCAATCGTGAACTCATTAGCCGGCATCAATAATTTTATGAACCTGGAGAAACTGGTGATAGAGAATGGAAAGATCAAAATAAGGACAAGGCATACGATCGACCTGCTTTTAGATGATGCCAACCTGATCTTGAACAGTAATAATGTTGCCGATACCTTATCCGTAGAAAATGTGCAAGGATCTGTTGAGCTCCTTAATTTTAAAAAAGGAGTGATGAAAACAAAAGACCTGGTTGTAAATATGGATAATGCATCCTTTGACGGAGCAAGTAAACAGTTTTTATTTGATAAAGTAAATATTTATGATCATAAACAAACCTTTAATGTAAATGCCAGTAATGTAAAATTGGATAGCCTGGTATTTACCGATTCTTTAAAAATGCTGACTGGTGAAGGGATTACTTGGAAAAAGGCTGATATTGAAATAAATCTTTTACAAGCTGGGAAAAAAGCCAATGGGCCATTGACCGTATTATTCAAAAAAATACAAGGAAACAATACCCAGTTATATTTTAACAATGCAAAAAGTTCACTATCGGTTTTTTTGAATTCCCTTTCTATCGCATCAATTGACAAAAAGGAAAAACTAAAGATCGATGCACTTAAAACTGATGGAAAAGATCTTTACTGGTTTGGTCAGCATACATCTCTAACTGCGGATAAGTTTTCTTTGACTGATAATTCTACTTCGTCATTTACTAATTTTCAATTTAAACAAGCAAAAGACGATGACAGTGTTGATGTAAAAGCTTCGGCCATAGTATTTGCTCCGGATGTAAATAGTATTATAAAAGGAGCATCCCAGATCAAAAATGCAAAGATCAGTGACCCTGTGATCAAACTCAGGTTTACCGAGAAAAAAGATAGCAGCAGGGAGGCATCGTTACCCGAGATTTTTGTTGATCAGCTTGAAATGGAACACCCTATTTTTTCATTGGAAAAATCGGCTTCGAAAGGTTTACAAAAAATTTATTGGGATGGAACCAAAAGTAATGTCAGTCTAAAAAATTTCACGAGCAAAGGAATTGATAACAGGATCAGTATTGGTTCATTGAATACCACTCTTTCAGATTTTTTAATTACAGATGCCAATAACAAAACCATCACATCAAAAGAGGGTTCGCTGAAAATACAACTTAGTGATATGGTGGTGAATTCGGGTAAAAAGCTTTTTTGGTCAGCGACAGTAAATCAAGTTGATGCAAAAAATTTTACAGCTGATAGTATTGGCAAAAAGGCTGCTAATGTCAAAGTTTACCAGGGTGTTCTAAAAAACCTTCAATTAGGGTCTGATATCAATGGCGATTTAAAAGCGATCATCAAAAAAAACCCATCGTTCACAATCAGTGATATTTCAGGACAGATCATTGATGAAAAGAATGATTGGGCATGGCATGATCTTTCATTCAGTAAAGCTGCGAAAAGTTTTTCCGTTGATTCATTTTCATTTCATCCCGTTAAGGGCCGTGACGAGTTTGTCGCTGCAAGTAAATGGCAAACTGATTATATAACATTAAAAACAGGAAAGGTTATAGCTTCAAAATTCGACCTGGATCAATATCTTGAAGACAGTGTGTTTCGTTCAGGTAATATCACAATTGACAATCCTTATTTTACATCGTACAGAGATAAAATCCCACCATTTCATGCTGGTATCATAAAACCGCTACTTACAAAATTGATACAGAAAATCTCTTTTAAAGTTTCTATTGACACAATACTTGTTTCAAATGGTACGGCGGTTTATACCGAACTAAATGACAAAACCAAAGAAACCGCGGTTATTCCGGTAACAAGAATGAACGGTGATATTTTTCCAATAAAAAACTTCGGATTAACTCCGACCGACAGTCTCAGGATAAGATTGAATGGATATTTGCTTGATACGGCATGGATAAGATTGAGAACAAGAGAATCCTATATCGATACACTTTCCGGTTTCCTTATCACTGTGAGAATGCAACCACATTCCATGTTGTATCTTAACCAAATATTGCCAGCCTTATCTTCAATAAAATTGCAATCCGGCTACCTCGATACACTTACAATGAGGGCTGTTGGACGGGAATATCTTTCATTGGGCGAAATGAGAATGTATTATCATGATCTTAAAGTGCAGTTTCTAAAAAATGGAAAAGAAGAAAAGAAACGGTTTTTACAAGGATTGATGACTTTTATTGCAAACAGTTTTATTGTTAAAAATGAAAATAAGAAGAGGGTTGGCGTTGTTTATTTCCCGCGGTTGCGTGACAGATCATTCATAAATTATTATATAAAAATTGCCATGAGCGGTGTAGCGTCAAGTGTAGGAGCAAAAAAGAATCAGCGATTGATGAGAAAATACAATAAACAATTAAAGGTTCGTCAATTGCCGCCTATAGATTTTGATTAATTGAATATAAGCGGGAAATTGATCTGAAGTGAACAGCCATTGCCTGGCGAGGAAATAAGCTCCATTTCCCCCCCGAAAGCATCAACACGGTTATAAATATTTATAAATCCAATTCCTTTTGATTGAATTGAAGTGTCAAAGCCTTTTCCATCATCCTTAATTGAAAGATAAACCGTGTTATTCTCTTCTTTTAAAGTAATAGCTACATTTTTGGCATCTGCATACTTGATAATATTATTTGTTTGCTCCTGCAGTATCCGGAAGATCATCAATTTTTGATCATCCGAGAGAATTTTATCAAGTTTTTGATCATAATTAAATTGGGTCTCTATCTGCTGGAAAGCTTTCATGTTTATGATAATATCATCGATACTCCGGCTAAGACCAATAACTTTTACAAGTGAAGTATTTAATGTTTTTGAAAGTTTTCGGATCTCTTCCACGGCCATCAATTGATAAGTGATCGCCTTTTCAATATGCTCATCTGCTTTTACAGGGTCGGCTTTTGCTGAATTCATGAACAACTTTGCACTCATCAAAAGCTGGTTAACATTATCATGAAGTTCACGACTGATACTACTGCGTTCTGCTTCCTGTGCAGCAATACCTGCCTGGCTTACTGCTTTGTGTTTTTGCTCCTGCTCCTGGAGAAGTTGCTGTTGCAGCTTTTTCTTTTCGGTTAGGTCCCGAATGGCGCCCAATATTCTTACTGGTTTACCCTGGCGATATAGAATAGTTCCTGAATCAAGTAAAAATTTGTACGATCCATCAGCACAAAGGAAAAGATATTCGTCTTCCCAGCGTTCATGTCCGTTTTGAATATGTTCCTGCACTTTATTTTTAACCCTTTCTCTATCCTTTGAGTGAACTTTATTGAACCACCAATCAAGGTCAGGTTTTATTTCTTCACGGCTATAACCAGATAGCTCGTAAAAAGTTTCACTTCGATAGATTTGTTTTGTGGCAAGATCAATATCCCAGATAGCGTCGGAAGTTATTTTTGAAACATAGAAAAATCTTTCGTTGCTTTTTCTAAGCTCTTCTTCGCGGTTCACATTGTCTGTTATATCGGAAAATGAGATTACGACTGCATACGGATCAAACTCACCAATACGGATCAGGGCTTCCGAATTGATAAGTAACCAAACGAATAAACCATTGGGAAGATTAACTCCCATTTTTACATTCCGTTGCGGAAAACCTGTTTGCAAACTCACAACGGTTGGAAATTCATACCAGGGAAAAGGTGTTCCATCTGCTTTTATTGCCTTCCATGATGAATCTCCTAACTCCTTTCCTAATAACTCCTCTTCGTTTAATCCTAAAATAGCCGAAGCTCTTTTATTGCATGTAGTTACTTTTCCGTCTTTATCTAACATGATCACACCATCCACCAATGTATTAACAAGTTTCTCGTAGGTGGCTTCCGCTTCTGCTAATTTTTTTTCTGTACTTTTTACTTTAGTGATATTATGATTGACAAAAATTATACTTGTTGGTTTATTATTATCATCTAGTATCGAAGTAGCAGAAGTTTTAAAAATATATTTCTCACCATCATGCCTGTGATAAATAACCTCACCCTCCCATGTTCCTTTTTTTAGTAATTCGGCATTAATAGTTTCAATGGTTGAGTCCAGCAGATCGATCTTAATAAGTTGAAAAAGATTTTTTCCTCTTGCGCCCGGCAAGCCGTGTAATTTTTCAGCGGCAACATTCCATCCTGTAATATTGAAAGAAAGATCAGTAATGATCAGTGCATCGGGTAAATGATGCAGCATATCAGAAAGCTCTGCAGCAGCTTTGTGGCTGACAGAGAGGGCTGGCTTGCTAGTTTTCTTTGCAGAGGAATTGGTTTTCATCGGAGTTGATTCGGATATTTAGAACGCATATTGATGGCTATTCGTGCATTGGACCTCCTTCTTTCACCTATTTAATTAAATTAATGACCATGGTTAAGTTAAGCTGTTCAATAATCTTTTATAAAATCGTATTTCTCCCAATCAGACGTCAACCCGTTTCGTAAAATCACTTAACTTCGGTCTTGAATAGTTGTTTAACTAACTAATTTGATATGGAAAAAAGAATCATCAAAAAAGTGGCTGTTTTAGGAAGTGGGGTGATGGGTTCCCGTATTGCTTGTCATTTTGCGGGTATTGGTTTGCAGGTTTTATTACTGGATATCGTTCCTAAGGAAGTTACAGAAAGTAAAAAGCTAGCTGAACGAAATAAAATTGTAAATGATGCATTGGCAACTGCAATCAAGTCAAATCCCTCTCCTGTTTATCATAAAAATGTCATCAAAAAAATTATTACAGGAAATTTTGATGATGACATGAAAAAAATAAGTGATTGTGATTGGGTAATAGAAGTCGTTGTTGAAAGACTAGATATAAAAAAACAGGTGTATGAAAAAGTAGAACAGTTTCGCAAATCGGGTACATTGATCACTTCAAATACATCTGGTATTCCTATTTACATGTTATCAGAAGGACGCAGTGATGATTTTAAGAAACACTTTTGTGGCACGCACTTTTTTAACCCACCTCGTTATTTAAGATTATTGGAAATAATTCCAACACCAGACACAGATCCTTCCATTATAGATTTTTTAATGAGCTACGGTGATCTCTATCTTGGAAAAACAACTGTTCTATGTAAAGACACTCCAGCTTTTATTGCAAATCGAATTGGTGTATTTGGTATCATGTCACTTTTTGGATTGGTTGATAAACTTGGATTGACCATCGATGAAGTTGATGC
>DASYQG010000241.1:0-2784 GCA_036005825.1 Chitinophagaceae bacterium
GGCTTTTAGAAAGTCTTAATAAAAAAAACCCTTTCCCGCAAGAAAAGGAACCGGATTACTTCAGATGCCTGGCTAATATAGAGACAGAATATGGCAAATCCGCTCAGAAAAATAAGGACACCAACAAAGAAATTGAAAAAACGAATAGCGAATTAAAAAGAAAAAATGCTGACTTGGAAAGAGCTAAACAAAAGAATGACTCAATTAATGTCAATAAGATAGCCTTAGAAGTAGGACAAATCGAGAAAGAATTAATCACATTGAAGGATAAACTTGCTACTGATTCACTTCAGGCTACAACTTATAAAAATTTACTAGTAGCTTCTTATACCAGGATGAAAGACTATTATGAAAAAGAAAAAGAGGATTCTGTAAAAGCTAAGATGTACGAGGATAAATTAAATAACTTAAACAGACCCAATTAGCCTTAATTAAATCTATTTTGATAATTTAAACGTATTTATCATGAACTCAACTCGAAAATTCTTTACCGTGTCATTATTAATAGCCGCCCTGACTTTTGCAAACCTGGTAACAGCAGCACAAGCCCAGGGTCAGATTTGCAAAGACAATTTCAACCATGCTCTTGGATTTTATAATCGAGGACAATTTGAAAATGTCAATACTTATGTAAAAGATTGTATTGACAATATTAAAAATAGCGACAACCATGGTTACTATAAAGGGAATGGGCAAACTATAGTTCTCAAAGTCTATAAAATTTGTATTAGCTCATTTAGGAATCTTGAACAAGGAAACCTGGCAGAACAAAAATTAACCGAGCTTATGTCCTATTTAAATTTGTCAAGAGAACAAGCTGAAAGAAGATTGAATGAAACCCCTTTAACTCCGATAGAATAATTTGGAAGAAATAATAAAATACAGAATCATTGAATATCCAAGTCAAAGATCAAACTATTCAGCCTAATTAGCACTAAATCGCAAATGCCAATTTTTCCGAGAGAGAATTGTTGCTTAGCAAAAAATGGTACCAATTGGGCCAGTGCGCTATCCATATTTGTAAAATAGAATTCACCGGCATAAGGTATTACTTTCCTGTTCTACAAAGAACCCCGCATAAGACCCGGGGCGAATAGAATACAAATATTTATTTTATCGTTTTAATCATAAGGGCCTCACTCTTCCCGAACCTGAAATATCAGCGCTGATCAGCGGATTGCCGTGATAATAAACTGAACCACTTCCGCTAATTGTTGCATCTAGTCTTTGTGATACATTTATCCTGATATCACCTGAGCCGCTGATCTTTGTTTCTGCATTTTCAGCAGCAACAGCTTCCAATAACAATTTACCACTGCCACTAATTTTTAACTCTTCGTTTTTCGCCGAGCCTGCCAGTACATTGATATTTCCTGTCCCGCTGATCTCCGCTTTCATGTTATTTCCGATCGACATTGCAGACACTGTAAGATTTCCGGTACCGCTTATGCTCATGTCAATATCAGTTGCAATGATATTCCCTGTTACCATCAGATCACCGGTGCCACTCAAATGAAAGTAGTCTGCAGTTGGTGCGCTGATATTAACTATGATCTCTTCATTTGATTTTATACGTACCCCATCTTTAATTTTTAATAACAAGTGGCCGTTTATTTTAGTGGCTTGTATCACATCGAGTATGTTCCGTTGTGCTGTTATTTCAACTTTATAAACCGGATCAATTTTGTAATATATCTTTCCACCAATACTTGCCGATACTCCGGAAAAATCTGTGATATTACGGGTTTCAGTTTGCAGATCTCCCTCTCCTATTACTTTTCTGCAGGAAGTTGCTGTTAATAATGCTGCGGCGGCGGCTAACATAAAAATTAGTTTTTTCATTTTTGTTCGATTTCTATTTTTGATAAATTTTAAAACTCTATTTTATAATTCAGGATAGGTATCAATCCTGTTTGATAGCTTGTAACAATTTTATTCTCCTCGCTGTCATACCATTGACCAAATACATTCAAGCGATTAGTCACATTCTGTATATCTAGCGATAAAGTGCTCGTAAAATGTTTCCTGTTCCATTTCATACTGATCCCGATATCAGCCCGGAAGTAAGCAGCATTTTGCAAACTGTAAGCTTGTTTTTCTATAAAGACAGTATAGCCCTGCTGTTGTGATTCATTAAAGTCGATCGGTGTAGTCCGAAGGCCACCTGCATAGATCGTTTTCAGGTTAACGCCAAAGGTTTTTGACTTTCTCTCGCTTATAAAATCTTTCCCGGCGATCAACGTAACAAGATAATTACCATTGAAACGGGTATTTCTTTCAATTCCATCTTTTGCGGTATATTTAGATTGATAGAATGAATTGCTCAGAGTGAGATAGAAATTATCTTTCAGGTAACGCTCCAATGAAATTTCAACACCATAGTTTTTACCTTTCCCGCTATTTTCCATTGGCTCTACTATATAATCATTCAGAATATTTAATGTTGACAAAGAACTGCTGTCATAAACACTGACAGGCACATTGAACAATTGCTGGTAATACAATTCTGCTTTGGCTAGCAAATTTTTGCTTACTCTGTAACTATAAGAAAGAACATAATGATGCGACTTTGTCAAATCCAGGTTTTTGTTAGGCATTATAACTGTACCGTCTGCCAATTTTTGTTCGGCAAAATATACACTCAATGTTTGCATCTGGCTATGCAGGCCATATCCTACCGCCACACTACTCTTGTTATTAATATTCCATTTGGCAGAAAAACGTGGCTCAACAGATGAAGTATTATTATGATCCAGACGGAAATAATGCATACCCGCATTTAAA
>DASYQG010000242.1:0-12179 GCA_036005825.1 Chitinophagaceae bacterium
ACTTCACCACAATGGAGTTCCTTGATCGATCCAAACAATAAAAAAAATCCATTTGTTATTCGAATTGATAGTAGCGGAACAGGACCAAGTGACCATACTTCTTTTTACAGAAAAGATATTCCTGTTTTATTTTTCTTCACAGGGTTACATACGGATTACCATAAACCAACAGATGATGCTGATAAAATAAATTACATAGGTGAAACAAAGATCATTAACTACATTGGCGGAATTGTTCTTTCGCCGATAACGGCTAATCAAAAATTGGCATTTACAAAAACAAGAGAAACGCAAACGACTTCGTCATTGCGCAGTGGTGGCGTTACAATGGGAATAATGCCTGATTATACTTTTGCCGGTTCGGGCATTCGTTGCGACGGCGTAACTGATGGGCGGCCTGCACAAAAAGCAGGATTAAAAGCCGGCGATATTATTATTAAGGTTGGAGACTATACCATCAGCTCGATGGACAGTTATATGCAAACATTGGGAAAATTTCAAAAAGGAGAAAAAGCGAAAGTAAAATTCAAAAGAGGAAACGAAGAAATGGAAACAGAGGTTCAGTTTTAAATTTAAAAACAGAAACTACCAGCGCATTGAGCAAACTTATTTTAGATACACAGGATATTACCGATGGCTTTTTTGAAGACACCCGCCTGCTTGGTATCATGGCGCCGATGAAAGATTACCAGTTTTGCTGGCAGCTGAACAATATACTTGGCGTTGATTTCCGGGTGAACAATGAGATTGAAATTCAGCTAAAGAAGAAGAACAGGAATTATTTTTTCGGTTTGTATGAGTATCATGAGCCTTCCACTGCGCTGGAACATTACATTTACAATAACCAATTTGACGGAGAATATCTTTTACCCGAATTCAAGCATCTTGATTTTTTATGGCTGATGAAAGGAGATATTGTAACACATGAAATGCTGCAGCAACAAACGGAAAGTATAAAATCAATAAGCGGAGTACAATTAGTAATGGAGTTGACTAATGAAAAGATCAGGAACAAAGAGCATCTTGTTTTTTAAATAATAAAATTTAATTTATGTGGAAGGAAGCAGACAATAAACTATACAAGAAGTTTACTTTCAAAAATTTCAGCGAAGCTTTTGCGTTTATGACAAGAGTTGCCATCGAAGCAGAGAAAATGGATCATCATCCCACGTGGACAAATACCTGGAATACCGTAGAGATCTGGCTGAATACTCACGACGCCGGCAATATTGTAACCGATAAAGACAAGGGATTAGCAAAGAAGATAGACGCACTACTCAGTTAATAGTTTGCATTTACTTATTTTTAATAAGTAATGCAAATCACTGACACAATACTCATGATCCGCCCGGCAGCATTTGGCGCAAACGAAGAAACTGCTGCGACAAATTTTTTTCAATCAAAAGAGGTACAATTAAATTCTCAAGTCATTCAGCGATCGGCGCTGGAGGAGTTTGACAATATGGTTGAAGTGCTGAGAGAGAATGATATAAATGTTTTGGTGATCGACGATACTCCAACACCAGTAAAGCCATCCGCTATATTTCCCAATAACTGGCTCAGCACTTCACCGGAAGGAATAGTTTCTGTTTTCCCAATGTATGCACCCAATCGTCGCCCTGAAAAAAGAGATGATATTTTAAAAATTCTTGCCGAAAAATTTGTGGTAAAAGACTTGCAGGACTGGAGCGAATTTGAAGTGGATGGGAAATTTCTTGAAGGAACCGGAAGTATGGTGATCGACCATGAAAACAAAGTGATCTACACATGCTATTCACCACGAACAGATATTTCTGTTTTGGAAAAGTTTGCCAATGCAAATAATTACAGGGCTATCATATTTTTTGCAACAGATAAAAATGGCCAGGCTGTTTATCATACAAATGTTGCAATGACTCTTGCAGAAGATTTTGCAATACTATGTGAAGAAGCCATCGAAGAAGAATGGGAGCTGATCGCTATTCGCCAACTGCTTGAAAGCAGTGGACATGATGTAATAAGGATCACAAAAGAACAAATGCATTGTTTTGTCGGCAATATGCTGCAGGTAAAAAATAATAAAGAAGAAAAATTTTTAGTGATGAGCCAAACTGCTTTTGACTCGTTGAATGAAGAACAAAAAGAAGAACTATCCGCAAGAGGTAAATTGTTGCCAATCCCAATTCCTATAATTGAACAAACAGAAGGAGGTAGCGTACGGTGCATGATGGCGGAGATTTTTTTGGAGAAAAGATAATTCAACTTCTGTTTTTCAACAATTCCAAATGATGGTCATTATGATGAATTGTGAAGTACAGCATCTCTCTCAATGTTACTTTTCCCAATAATGGATGTGGAAGAATATAAACATCAAGATCTTTTTCACTTTGCTTTTCAATTTTAACGATCAGTTCTTGTTTTTGGTCAACATATTTTTTTACCAACTCATCTTTCTTTTTAAAACTAATAAATGGCGGAATAAATGGACCGCTTGCCCGACCCCCAGCTGCCAGCTTTAATTTATATTTTGTAACAAGCTCATTATAGGTTTTTGATGGACGATTTGTTTTACCAAACATAATTCGCAAGACAAACTTTGGTAAACCATAAGCCAGTTGCAATGGTTTTATAGCACGAATAAGATGATCAAGATTTTGCCCCGCACTCCATTTATCATTTGGAGTTGCTTCAAATTGTTCTTTGGTCAATGGTATAATGTAATTGTTGAAGGCATCAACATTTTCATTTAATGCTGAAATGATCTCTGGCTTATCGTGTATGTGCATGGCTATTTTTTTACTTCTATCATCTTCTCTCCCTTAGTAATAAATTTTCCGATCGGCTCAATAAAATCTTTCAGTCCATATTTTTCCAGCAACGCTATTACTTCGCCTATCGCATTTTCTCCTACACTAAACAACAACCCTCCATTTGTTTGCGGATCAGGAAGCAGGGTAAACGCTTCCATTACATTCACTCCTTTTTCAAATTTTATTTTATCACTATAGCTGCTCCAGTTCCTTGTGGTGGCATCAGGAAAAATTCTTTGACTGATATATTCTTTAACTCCATCAGCAACAGGAATTTTGTCATAATAAATTTCTGCACTTAATCCACTGCCTTCTGCCATTTCAATTAAGTGACCCAATAAACCAAATCCTGTTACATCCGTCATTGCTGTCACTCCTTTTATTTTTCCCAGCTCTTCACCAATTTTATTCAAGGCAGTCATTTGGTTTATCATCATTTGCAAATGTTCTTCTTTAAGCAATCCTCTTTTTTGTGCCGTTGATAAAATGCCACCGCCCAGGGGTTTTGTAAGAAAGATCAGGTCACCCTCTTCTGCAGTATTATTTTTTTTCAGATCTTCTCTTTTGACAATACCGGTAACGGCCAAACCAAAAATGGGTTCAGGTGAATCGACGCTATGTCCGCCAGCAAGAGGAATGCCCGCTTCATTGCAAACTGTTCTTCCACCGTCAATAACTTTTCTTGCTATATCAACCGGAATTTTTTCAACCGGCCAGCCCAATACTGCAATTGCGAGAAGCGGCTTACCTCCCATTGCATATACATCGCTGATGGAATTAGCTGCTGCAATTCTTCCAAAATCAAAAGCATCATCAACGATCGGCATAAAAAAATCAGTGGTAGAGATAAGGGCCATTCCATTTTCAAGATCATATACTGCCGCATCGTCCTTACTGCTGTTGCCAACAAGAAGATTTTTATTGACAGGAATGGAAATATTGCTTTTTAAGATCTCGTCTAAGACTTTGGGTGCGATCTTACAGCCGCAGCCGGCACCATGAGAATATTGTGTAAGCCTGATGCCCCCAATCCCTAAAGGTGAGTTTGAGGAAGTTTCTTTTTGATCGATCATTCTACAAATCTCGGGAAATCTTATTTGGGTTTTCGTCGAAGGACAATCGCAGCATTTCTATCTAAGTCAGCCTTGAAACGAACATAAAAAATTTCTTCGCCATCTTTAATTTGCAAGAGACCAGTGTTAGGAGGATATTTTCCAAGATTGTCTGCATATAATACTACAAGAAGTGAATCGCTTTCATTTTGCGGAACATAAAATGTTTTTCTGAATGCGGAAGATCTCAATCCTTGTTTTTCAATAAACATTTCATCGTTGATAATTACACTCACTGTATCACCATCCACTTCCCCGTTATCATACAAAGCGATCGACAGGCTATCATTTTTAAAATAAATAGTTTCGGAAGGAACAGATACCCGTTTATCAACTAATGAAGCAGCAGGCTTTAATTGTCTTTTTCTTCTTAGATCCTGGAATTCATATTCTGCATCTGCTTTATTCTGTGTCGATTTTTTATCAACCATTGCTACATCTTTCTTTTCGTTCTGGTTCGGAGTGCTGCTCACAGAATTTGTATTGGTAGTCGTTACATTTTTCTTTTCGTTTTGATCCGGCTGATTATTAACGGCAACAATAGGTTTGTTATCGGGAAGTTTGCTTTCCTGTTTAGCAACAGGTACTTCTGGCCTCTTATCAACCGGGGTCGAATTAGTAGTAACAACATTTTTCTTTTCATTCGGATTAAATTGGTTATTGATGGCGGTAGAAGTTGTCTTATTATCTGGAACTTTCGTATCTGTTTTTATGGCATTGGTTTCAGGTTTTTTCTCAATAGGATTTGTATTTGTTACGACAGCATCTTTCTTTTCAGTTTGATTCGGCTGGTTATTTACAGTCGCTGAAGTTGTTTTATTGTCGGGGATTTTCGCATCTGTTATAATAACGGTTAGATCAGTATTCTTTTCAACAGGTTTTGTTTCAGTTGGAGGGATATTCTTTTTCTCCTCTTTTTTTACTGTATTTTTTGCAACAGGATTCTTATCCTCTTTAATTTTTACTTGTTTTTTTTCAGGAGTTGTTTCTTTCGGCTTATTAAACGCAAGGGTTTTTTGCAGATCAAGATCGCCGAGATGTTCATAGAGTTTTGATTTACTCAGATCCTTTTCTTCTTTTGCATCCACCTTTCCCGAGATGGCATAATATCTTTTTGTAAGATTTGTTTTCCAGTTACCATCGAGCTTCCAGGTGTTGTCAGAAATATTTCTTCTTAAAGTATAAGTAACGAAAACCTTCTTCTCTGGTTTTTTAGGAAAGTTATGAGCGATCACTTCATCATCTTCCACTTCGCAAATATCGCCTTCAATTTTTCCTTTCACTCTTTTGACAATGTAATAAAGTGTATCGTTTATTATGAAAGTTGAATAGGCATAGCCATATACTTTGCCATTATATTCGGTCAATGCCATTTCAAAAGACTGGTCCTTGCGTATTGTTGTGCTGTCATTTGACAAAACACCTATATAAACACCATTTAAAGATTGAGCAAAACTAAAACAGGGAATGAAAAAAAGGAGTAGAAATAGCTTAAGATTTTTCATGATACACAGGCTGTTGGACTAATTTTTTTGCATTTTCCGGGGTTACCGAACTACAATTTACCTTATGTAATAACGAATTTATGTTCTCCCGATTGTGCAGGCCTTTGCTGTACCATTTATCGTAATATTTCAGCAAAATGCGGAAACTTTCGATTGTATTATCCTCGTGTAAAAACTCAATAGCTTTTTTGGCTTCAAGACTCCCCAGTCTTTCCTTTATCCTCAAGATCGCATCGATCGTTTTTTCTTTATCAAGAGTGCCATACTCCTCAACAAGATGTTTAAGTCTTTCGTCAAAAGGAATATCAAGGAAATAAATAGGTGACCGTCGCATAGTACGCCAAAGATCATTGGGAAGGTTAATAAGACCAATTCGCTGACTTTCGTCTTCTAACCAGATTGGCGAGTGGTTAATGATCAATTGGGGGTTGGAATTCCGGCCATGGATTTTTGATTCATAGCGTAGCGTTCTTAGCCGGATGCTCAATATATTTTCAAACATTTCCTGGGTTGGCTGATTTGGCATTCCAATATTTCCAAACGCTGAACCTTTATGTTTGGCGATATCTTCGAGATCGATCACCTGTTCACCTTTTCTTTCTAATTCTTTGAGCACTTCGGTTTTTCCTGCCCCGGTATAGCCTCCAAGAATTTTTAGATCAAAGGGAAGTTTGAAAGTATCAAGGACACGGTTTCTGAATTTCTTATAACCACCAATAAGGGTATAAACTTTAAACCCATATACATCAAGCAGCCAGCCAACAGCTCCACTACGCATGCCCCCTCTCCAGCAATAAACAAGAATTGTTTTGGCCGAACCTTCAACCTTCAACGCTAAACCTTCAACCTCCTCTATCATCTTCTTCATCTTCGGTCCAAAAAAATCAAGTCCATGCTTGATTGCTTTTTCCCGGCTTTCTTGTTTGTAGGCAGTTCCGACAATAGCTCTTTCTTCATCCGAAAACAATGGTAAGCTGTATGCACCGGGGACATGTGCATGATTATATTCAGCTGGGCTTCGAACATCAATTACAGTATAATGCTTCGATAGCTCAAGAAAGTATTCAATATTTATTTTTTCGATGGCCAGGGACAAGGTTTAAAGTTTTCAAAAGAGATTCGGAGGAAAATTAATAAAATAACCGATAAAAAAGAGTCCACCAGTAAGATGAACTCTTTTATATACAAATAATCTGTTTTGAATCATGAAAACTTGCCTGCCGGGGCAGATCGAGGGCCCTACCCATTCATACTTGCCAGAAACTCAGAATTATCTTTCGTTCCTCTCATTCGCTTCAGCAATTCATTCATTGCTTCTTCAACATTCATATCGGTAAGATAAACACGGAGTAGGTTCATACGTTGCAGCACTTCCCTGTCCAGCAGCAGCTCATCGCGACGGGTGGAAGATGAAACAAGGTCAATTGCGGGATAGATCCTCTTGTTGGATAATCTTCTTTCAAGTTGCAATTCCATATTACCGGTTCCCTTGAATTCTTCAAAGATCACCTCATCCATTTTACTACCTGTATCAACAAGAGCTGTTGCAATGATCGTAAGTGATCCGCCAAATTCTATTTTACGGGCAGCGCCGAAAAATTGTTTTGGCTTTTGCATTGCATTTGCTTCCACACCACCTGATAAAACTTTACCAGATGCAGGAGCAACAGTATTATGTGCACGGGCAAGACGGGTAATAGAATCAAGCAATATCACCACATCATGTCCGCATTCAACCAGGCGTTTTGCTTTTTGCAAGGCCATTGTAGAAACCTTTACGTGTTTCTCTGCTGGTTCATCAAATGTAGAAGCGATCACTTCTGCTTTTACACTGCGTTCCATATCGGTTACCTCTTCAGGTCTTTCATCAACCAATACTACCATCAGGTAACATTCAGGATGATTTTTTGCAATTGCGTTCGCAACTGCTTTCAGTAACATCGTTTTACCTGTTTTAGGCTGCGCAACGATCAATCCACGTTGCCCTTTACCAATTGGTGTGAACAGATCCATTATCCTTGTTGAATAATTATCTGCTGCATCAAAAAGATTTAATTTTTCAAAAGGGAAAAGCGGCGTCAGGTAATCAAACGGCACACGGTCACGAACCTCTTCCGGTTTTTTATTATTGATCGTATCTACTTTCAATAATGCAAAATATTTTTCACCTTCTTTTGGCGGACGAACAGCACCATAAACAGTGTCACCTGTTTTTAAACCAAACAGTTTTATTTGCGAAGGAGAAACATATACATCATCAGGTGACGACAAATAATTATAATCTGATGAACGAAGAAAGCCATAACCATCGGGCATCATTTCCAACACACCTTCTGAAAGTATCACTCCATCAAATTCAATATTAAATACCTGGTCGCGACGAGGAGGATAGAATTTTTGTGCAATGTTGGGATCTATTGCCGGTGCTTCCGCTCCGGAAGCGCTGGTCGAAACAGGATCAGAAACATTGCCTGAATCAGAAGCGGCTGCCGGTGCTTCTTCAGCGACATTAATTTCATTTATTTCTTCGATAGGTGCATCAACAGTTGCTTCATCGCCCTTTTTACGACCGCGTTTTGGTAAATGTTTTTCTTCGGCCTGTGGTGTTTCTTCAGTTACACGGGCGGGTTTTTTTAATGCGGGTTTGGGTCCGCCGATGCGGGAACTTTTTGCCATAGAATTATCATTATCGGGTTCTTCAACAATAGCCTCTTCTGTTGAAAGGCTTGTAGAGGTTTTTATAATGCGTTTGCGTTTATGTTTATCTTCTCCATCACCAGCTTTTTTTTCGCTGGCTTTTACTGCTTGTCCATCAAGAATCTTATAAACAAGATCTTGCTTACTGAGCTTTTTAGCATTGGGTATCTTCAACTGCTCGGCGATATCCAGCAGTTCGGGAACGAGCATGTCGTTCAATTGCAGAATGTCATACATACAAAAAACTTGAGGTTAACCACATAATCTTGAAACACTGTACTTAATTGATTGGCCGGAATCATCCTTTCCGGTAAAAATTGATTAGCTATTAATTTTGAAATTTATGTTGAACGGAACCGAAGCAACGATGGACTGAATCTGAGGACGTACTTTACTTAACGGTTTTTCCGCTACAATATTAGTGCAAAATCTCAAAAATGCAAATTTTGATTATTGGGCCGGCTTTAGGGCCTTGATTTGACGTTCCTTGCGACGCTCCGTTCAGGGTTCTGTTCGCCGATGAATCTTATCTTTGCCCCCTTAAAAAATTACGATGTTTAATAAAAGAACAAGAATTAGGGAACTGCTTGGCTCGGAACCGCAGGGACAGGAAGTAACCGTAATGGGATGGGTTCGCACTTTTAGAAACAATCAGTTTATAGCTTTGAATGATGGTAGCACCAATAATAATTTACAAGTTGTAGTTGCTTTAGGAAAGTTTGATGATGCATTACTGAGACGAATTACGACATCCGCATCTTTAAAAGTGACCGGTAATGTAGTTGCATCGTTAGGCAAAGGACAAAAAATGGATCTTAATGCAACATCAATTGAAATAATAGGTGATTGCGACGCCGAAAAATATCCGCTTCAACCTAAAAAACATTCATTGGAGTTTTTAAGAGAGATTGCACATTTGCGTTTTCGGACTAATACATTTGGCTCAGTATTTCGTATTCGTCATTCATTAGCATTTGCTGTTCATAAATTTTATAACGATAAAGGTTTTGTATACATGCATACACCGATAGTGACCGGTAGTGATGCAGAAGGCGCCGGTGAGATGTTTCGTGTAACTACATTACCATTTGATGAAGGAAAAAATAAAACGCCAAGAAATGAAGACGGCTCCATCAATTTCAAAGAAGATTTTTTTGGAAGGGCAACGAATCTTACTGTGAGCGGACAACTCGAAGGTGAATTGGCAGCAACTGCATTTGGCGAGATATATACATTCGGTCCAACATTCCGGGCAGAGAATAGTAACACACCAAGACATCTAGCAGAGTTCTGGATGATAGAACCTGAAATGGCTTTTTATGATTTGGAAGATAACATGAACCTTGCGGAAGAGTTCATTAAGTATATTATTAAGCATGTGATGGAAAATAATCGGGAGGACCTGGAATTTCTTGCCCAACGTGTGGCAGATGAAGAAAAGCAAATGCTACAAGATAAAAGAAGTGAGATGGGTTTGATAGAAAAACTCGAATTCGTTCTCAATAATAATTTCGAACGCATTACTTATACTGAGGCAATAGATATATTAAGAGAAAGTCCCTATAACAAGAAAAAGAAATTTCAATTCCCAATTACTGGTTGGGGCATGGACCTGCAAAGTGAACACGAAAGATACTTAGTTGAAAAACATTTTAAGAAACCAGTTATACTTTCTAATTATCCAAAAGAGATCAAAGCATTTTACATGCGGCAGAATGATGATGGAAAAACGGTAGCAGCAATGGATATCCTTGCACCAGGGATTGGAGAAATTGTCGGCGGCTCACAAAGAGAAGAAAGGCAAGAAAGACTGGAACAACGAATGAAAGAAATGCATATTCCTATTGAAGAAATGTGGTGGTATTTGGATACAAGAAGATATGGCACAGTGCCACATGCAGGTTTTGGTTTAGGTTTTGAACGCATGGTTCAGTTTGTAACCGGCATGAGTAATATTCGTGATGTAATTGCTTTTCCAAGAACACCGGGTAACGCAGAATTTTAATTAGAAAAACTGAAACAGAAAAACCATCCCGACCGTTATCGGGATGGTTTTTCCATTAACCACCAAACCGTATCTATTCGTGCACACACATTACAGGAACATGAGATTGTGTGACGAGTTGCTTTGTACTGCTGTGTTTAAACAAACTATCAAGCAATTTATGTTTCTTGGGTATAGTAATGAGCAGGTCAATATTGTTTTCCTCAACAAACTCATTAATTCCATCTTCGATGTCAACATGATTGATAAAATGATAATTTGGATTGAGATCTTCCAACAAAGTGTGAAGCATCATTGACTCTTCTGGTGTTTCAGGTTTAAAATGCCTGCTTTCATAATCAACATTCAGTACATGCAATTCTGCTCCGAACTCATTTACCATATTTTTGATAAATTGGATAGGAGTAGTTTCAACCACTTTGTCAAAATCACAGGCGAATCCTATCTTCTTAATTCCGCTTCCGTATTCTTTTCCCGGAGGAACAACTATGACTGGAGATTTCAGATGGCGAATTGCTGTAAGGGTAGTACTGCCAAATAAAACTCTTTCAACGCCACTTGTACCCCTTGTTCCCATTATTACGGCAAAGGGTTGAATATGTTTACAAACATCTTCCAATTCATCAGACACATCACCCAACCTTGCTTCTGTATAAATTTTAATTTTTCCCGATGTAATATGCGTCAACGCTTCTTTTATTTCCTGCAGTTTTGTTTCACTGCTTTTTCTTAATTCTTCTGCCGATACCAATACAACAGGTACATCCGTCATGGAAACTGGCACCTGGTAAACATGCAACAGCATAAGGCTGGCATTGATATTTACGGCCATATCAGCCGCAAAATTCATTGCATTTGTGGCGATTGGTGAGAAATCGGTTGGAACAATTATCGTTTTCATGATGATGATAATTAGTGAAATAAATGTAGCACAAGAACCACGCCATGGCAATGACCTGCATCAGTAAAACGCATGATTGATATTATGGAAACGCTGATTCACAGCATCTAAAAGAAAACAGTATTTATGGCACAAATTGAAAATACCGCCAATATGCGGAAGGGAAAACTTTTTTCTCATAACAAGAAGCAAATTCTAAGAATTGATATGACTCCAATGGTAGATCTTGGCTTTTTGCTGATCACATTTTTTGTTTTCACAACGACGATGTCAACACCAAAAGCTACAGATCTGTTTATGCCAAAGGATCCGACTAATACTAAGGATTCAACAAAATTGCTTAATGACCTTGCGTTAACATTGTTATTGGATGATGACAACAGGGTTTATTATTATAATGGCATCTTTAAGGATGCAGTAATTGCAAATGAAATTTTTGAAAGCAATTATTCCACATATGAAGGAATTGGAAAAATAATTCGCCAAAAGCAAAAAGATATTGATGCCAGCCAGAAATTCGTTGATGGAAGAAAAGGATTAATGCTTCTTATAAAGCCAACTTCAAAATCAAGTTATAAAAATGTAGTTGATGCATTGGATGAAGCTGTGATCAATGACGTAAAAAAATATGCAATTATAGAACCGGCTTATAATGAAATAGAATTCATTAAAAATAAAAGCAATTCAGGGCTTTAATTCGATGAGATAAAAATTAGAGTAGTCTATTTTTTTGCTTTGTAAAATAACAGATGACGATAAAAAAGATTCGTATTCCCTGACTTCATGATCATATAGCATCAATGCAAGAACTGTCTTCTTTTTCACTTTTATCATACCACTTTTAAAACTGCCCGGATCGGCAATACCAATATACCCATGATAAGTAGCAAGGTATTGAAAAAAATTGTCGCCCGGCGCCGCTGACCATATTTCATACCCCGGGTATCTTTGCCCTATCTCATTTATCAAAGAAATGAAGTAGGAATAATCTTGTTCACGATAAACCGCCGATTTATACTTTTTATAATTAACAGCCACTTTTGCGTAGAAGTATATATTATGCGAGATCTCAACGAACAATGCAACCAGGCAAACGCCAGCAATGATTTTTGTAAAAAGATTTTTTGCAATGTACGTTTGCTGATCGCTAAAAAGCCATGCAATCAGGCC
>DASYQG010000243.1:0-4492 GCA_036005825.1 Chitinophagaceae bacterium
TTTGTTTCAGTAAAGTTGAAGTTGGATAAAACCGGGAGGTTGTAGTTGTGCAACAAAAGTAATAATGAAAATTAAATTTTTCTATTCTTTTTACAGGCGGCGATAAATGGTCTTGACCGGAATAAGATAAAAGCAGTACTATGCCATCGTTCCAGAAAGTATTTTGATCAATTTCTCTGCATCAATATTTCCACCGGAGATCACACAAACAATTTTTCCTGTTCCTGCTTTACCCGTTAATGCCGCAGCAAATGAAGAGCCACCGGCTCCTTCGGCGATCACCCGAGTTCGTTCCATCAATAATTTTATTGCCTCTGCAATTTGTTTTAAACTTAAAACAATTGAACCATTTACCAGCTTACTTACTAACGGCCACATTTCAGTAAGAAGACCAGCACTTCCCATTCCATCTACAAAGCTTGGAATGTATTCTACTTTCACGGGTTCACCTGCAGCAAGAGATGGAGCAAGTGGTGCCGCTGTTTCTACTTCCGATGCAAAAACTTTTACACCAGGTTTAATTGTTTTTACGGCTGTAGCAATTCCACTGATCAATCCACCGCCGCCATAAGGAACGATCACTGTATCCACATCCGGAAGATCTTCGAGTATTTCCAAACCAACAGTTCCATTACCTGCAATTACCGCCGGGTCACTTACGGGGTGAACAAATAATCCTTTTATTCCTTCGAACTTTCTTGTTACAAGCATCTGCCACCAATCATTGAATGGGATCTTGATAAATTTTGCACCAAGTCTTGTGATAGCATCCAGTTTTGTTTGTGGTGCATGATCGGGTACGATAACGGTGCAGGGAATATTCATCATTCGTGCATTCCAGGCAACACCCTGCGCCATGTTACCTGCACTTGCAGTATATACTCCGTCTTTCAACAATGATTTATCAGCAGTACTTATAGCATTGTATGCTCCTCTTAATTTAAAAGAGCCAATCGGTTGTAAATTCTCCAGCTTTAAATAAATTTCTCCCGGAAGATCGTCACCATAAAAACGAATTAGTGGCGTACGATTTACTTTGCTTTTGATGCGTTGCTGTGCATCTTTTATATCCTGCAGTGAGACAGAGATCTCTTTTTGTGTTGCTATCATTTATTAGAATTTATTTTCTGGTAGATATAGTAAGCAGAAAAAATATCTTCGGCTGCAATTCCTAATGATTTGAAAACAGTGATCTCCTCATTATTCTCTCTTCCTTTTTTTGTTCCTGATAAAACTTCGCCTATTTCAGCTTTTACATGTTCATCAGTTACTGCTCCTTCTTTTTTGGGGATCAGAAAATCTCCCGCTTCATTAAAAAGCGATTCATAACGATCAGTGAATAATTTCGATTTGACAATTGCGGCGGTATCTAATTCTCTTGCAGCAGCCGTGCTGGAACCAACTGCATTAATATGTGTACCTGTTGCGATCCAATCTCCCTTTACAACAGGTTCTTTTGATGCAGTAACTGTGCAGATAATATCAGCATGCTCTACGGCTTGCTGTATATTTTTCTTTACATGAATATTTAAGTTGTATTCACCCAACAGTTCATTAACAAGATGCTTTGCATTTTTTTCATTGCGGCTCCAGATATTTATTTGTTTTATGTTTCTTACAAGCAGCATAGCTTCAACATGTCGTTTGGCCTGTTCTCCGGAACCTATGATTGCAAGTGTTGATGAATTTTCTCTTGATAATAATTTTGTTGCTATAGCGCTGGCAGCTGCGGTCCTGATAGCGGTGATCTCTAATGCATCAAACAACATAAGTGGCTGCCCATGCTTTGCATCAAACAACATCACTATTCCCTGGTGCGAAGGAAGACCAGATTCACTGTTAGCATGAAATACAGATATCACTTTAATACCCATCACACCAAGTTTTGCCGCATGACCCGGCATCATACCTAATACACCGCTACCATCCGGAAGCCGCATAATATTACGTAAAGGCTGCAAACATTCTCCAGCTGCCAATGAGCGAAACATATTTTCCATTACTTCAATACATTCTTCCATAGGCAATAGCGATGCGATCTTTTCTTTATTGACAAACAAAGGCTCCATTCTTTTTAACTACTGGTGTGTGGTTTATAAAGATAGAATTTTTGGAGAGGTTGGGTTTGCATCTTTGCGTAAAGGATATTGTTTTTGTAATTGACTGGGACTACTGTACCTTAATAAGCTAAAAACTCTGATTATGAAAAAGACAACCATCCTTTTTGCAATTGTAAGCATTACACTGTTTGCGTGTAACGATAAAAACCCACTGAAGCCCGGTGCGCTAGCAAAGGCATCCACTTTTGTGGCAGCTGATTCCCTACCCGGTGCTGTTGCGGGTTCAATGATCGATCACTTTCTTGATACGGTATTGGTAGATCACAGCCCCGATTCAATTGTTAGGCAAGCCAGCCTGTATAATTCTGATCTGTATGAAATTTTTAAAATGGATAATATAACGAGAATAAGATTGTTGTCAGCTGCCTATCTTAACACTGACACTGTCGTTGCCCGCCGGAATAAACTTACGGTGATCGTACAATTGAAACAAGGGTATAACAGTAATTACTATTATTACGATATACAGACATTTGGGGACCAACGCCTCTGTCCGCCACCAGACATATGTGATGGCAATTAATTCATAGTACAGCTGTATCTTCTTCGATTCCATCAATGGTGGCCTCCGTCGGTTTTTTCTGATGCTGCCACCATTTTTTTATTGAAAATGTATATTTTTTTTTCCGGGAGTGTAAATAATTGATCGTTTTGTGTTCCAGGAAATGTTGCAAAGGAACCAGCATTGCGATCAAAACTATTTTTATGAGCCAGATCTTAAGAGGCTGGCCATGTGTCAGATCATGAAGAAAGGGATCGATCAGTAAAACAATGAACTCGAAAAGTGAGATAAACGCAAAATAGCCGAGTAGCTTGATAGTAACTTTTGAAATGGGAAACATTCCCAACAAAATGAGAAAGAAAAATATAACCGTGATGAAAACAGTAATGGCCATGTACTGAAGATTTCTTTTAACGAGTTTTTGCGCTGCGATCGATTGAAGTTCTTTTTGATGTCTTTTCTCTTCGTTGGTTAATTCGATCAAAGCAATATCTCTCTGGTTAGCCATTTTTTCCAGACTATCTTTTAGAAGAGCTCCCTGACGGGAATAATAAAATGCTTTCTCATAGTTCTGAACCTGTCCGTATAAATTACTTAATGCATCTGAATAAAGAGCAGCTTTTGCCGGACTGTTGATCTGTGCTTTTAATGCCAGCGCTTTTTCATAATATAAAATAGCCATCCGGGGATCTTGAAGATTTGAATAGCATTGTCCCATTTCTTCGTAAAGTGCCTGCCGGTTTTTTTCGCTAAAGTCTTTTTCAAATCCCGGTTGAGCTAATTGCAGGTAATGAACAGCTGAGTCCCATTTACTGGCATAATGATACACTGAGCCTATGTTTTTATAGTAAGTAGGCAGTCCAATATTGATATAGGTTTGTTTCAGATCGGGATTGTTATTTAAAAAATTTAATGTGCTGTCACTGTTTTTAACCACGACAGTATAATAACCAAACATGAGCCCTTTAGCTCTTATATAATAATATTCAAGGTCCAAAGAATCAGAAAGGGACAGAGCTTTATCTATATAATAACGTTCATCGGTCAGCCTCGCCAGGTCAATATAATCTTTGACCAACCCTTCCCCGTTTTTATACTTTTTATTCAGATCAACGCTTCTCAATAAATATTCTTTAGCAGTGGGATTATTTTGAAGTGATATATAAAGTGCAGAGAAGCGGTGATACACTTCCGATTCTAAAAAAATATTATCGGCATCAACGGCATTGTCGAAGGCATTTGTATAAGTTTTGAAAGCTAAAAGCGATTCTCCTTTTGCCTGGTAAGTATCACCCAATTCTATTGCGGCTAATATTTTTATTGAATCATTGTTGATGTTAAGTGAAGAAGTTAATGCAATATTAGCGTTGTAAAAAGCCTTATCCAGGTCGGCTCTTTTCCGGTAAAGAGTAGCAATGCGGATATAGGAAAGTATTACATAGTCTTCACGTCCGATCGTTTTTGAATAATCTAATCCTTTATTGACAAATTGTAGGGCCCTGTCAAAAGTTTCTTTCCGGCCCCAATTGCTGATGTTCATTACAGCCTGGCCAAAAAAAGCAGTCAAAAAAAGATTTTTGTTTTGTGATATTTCGGCAATTTTCAATTGTTCTTGTAAAACGCTGTCACCTTCTTTATCGAGTTGGTAGATATAATAATACTCGGCCAATTTTCCACAAGCGACCACTTTATCAGAATCGCTGGCAGCCCGATTGTAAATATTCAACAGGCTATCAATTTTACGTGAAAACTGGGCAACTGATGTTCCGTGAAAAAGGGAAGTTGAAAGGAGTAGTATTAAAAAAAATCTTTCCATAAAAAATTTTTAGGAAAGTAAACCCATCGCTCTTATCAAATATACACTAAAAAA
>DASYQG010000244.1:0-4584 GCA_036005825.1 Chitinophagaceae bacterium
CCACCATTAGCAACAAAAATTTCTTGTTGTTGCGGGATATAAGCAATCCCTTGTGGTTCATCAACAGCTTTGATGCTATGCAAAACTATTCCTTTCATTATATCCACCACTTCTACGGAATTGTTACCTAATGCTGCTACATAGGCAAGTCTGTCTTTCATATTCATATCCATGTGATCTATTCTTCCCTTTACAGATTGCAAGGAGATGACCTTTTCTAATTTCAGTTCGCCTGATTGCTGTACAGTGGGTGAGCAATTCAGTAGTATAGCCAAAACTAAAATCATCATTGCATATTTTTTATGTAAAAACTTGATCATAAAGTGAAGCCTGGCATATGAATAATTTATTGTTTTAAAGTTAGACAATAAATCCAGTTGGGGTTTTATCTCGTTAATTTTATGACATGAATATGAAAATCTTTATTCTTACTTTTTGCAGTTTCCCTGTAATTCTTATATTCAGTTGTGCAAAGGATAAATACCCTTTACAAATGACTGATCAAAAGAAACAATATTCTTACCTGGCTCTTGGAGATTCTTATACTATAGGACAAAGTGTGTTGGCTTCTGAAAACTTTCCGAGGCAAACTGTTCAATTGTTAACTCAGCAGAGTTTTAATTTTAAAGAACCGGAAATAGTTGCAAAAACAGGATGGACAACCGATGAGCTGCAAAACAATATAAACAGTCATTCATTCACTCCTTCTTACGACGTTGTTACATTATTAATTGGTGTAAACAATCAATACCGTGGCCGGGCGGTTGATACTTATAAACCAGAATTTGAAAGCTTATTAAGACAAGCAATTCAATTTGCAGGAGGAAAAGCTGATCATGTTATCGTCTTATCAATTCCTGACTGGGGAGTTACACCATTTGCCGCCGGAAGGGACAGGGATCAAATTGCAACGGAGATCGATGAATACAATGCAGCCAATAAACTTATTTCTGAAAATTATAAGGTAAATTATATTGATATTACTCCATGGACAAGAGAAGCAGCAAATGATCTCTCACTGGTGGCGGCTGATGGTTTGCATCCGTCTGCAAAAGAATATAAACGATGGTCAGAAAAACTGGCTGAAAAAATAAAAGCTGTCATCATTCAATAGCTAAAAAACATAACTTTCGGTCATGAAAAAATATTTTCTGATCGTTTGCAGTTTTATTGCGCTGAATCTTTGTGCGCAGAATGTAACCATTTCAAAAGATGTAAAAAATGCAATGGATAGAATTGACACCAATACTATTCGTGCACATATTGCTTACCTCGCCGATGATAAATTAAAAGGTCGCTTACCCGGAACTGAAGGTTATCAAATGGCAGTTGATTATGTGATCGACCAATACAAAAAGATAGGATTAATACCCGGAGGTGATAATGGCGGATACACACAGAAAGTCTTGATCAGAAAATCAATTGTAGAAAATAGTTCTGCAGTTGCTATATTAAAAGATAAGTTCGGCAATATTGATTCATTGACTTTCATGAAAGATTTTGCCCCGGCTCCTCACCCGATAAATAAAAATGTTGCCGCTGAAGGTCAATTGGTCTTTGCTGGTTATGGTATTGAAATCCCCGGTGGCTATTCTGATTATGCAGGAATAGATGTGAAAGGAAAAATTGTTGTGCTGGTGGCCGGCGCACCTGATGGATTGCATTCCACCGTTTCTGCCCATTTTTCAAATGGCGGAAATAAAATGAATGTTGCTTTTGAGAAGGGAGCGATTGGTGTTATTATCTTTAATCCGCAGAACCGTCCCTCTGCCAATGCAAATCCCACATTGCAATCAAATACTACAATAAATCCTGATAAAACAATGGCATTTAGCCGTGGCTTTACAGGTAACTTAAATATAGTTTTAAATGCTACTACGCCGTTGATAAGAAGATTGTTCCTGAATTCTGGAAAGAACATGCAGGATGTATTGGCAGATATAAAAAAAGGAAAGCCTTCTTCTTTTGAATTTGGCTATAGTCTCTCTGTTAGTTATTCAACCACACATACCGATATTGAAAGTTATAATGTCGTAGGGTTGATACCCGGCATTGATAAAGTTTTAAAAAATGAATACGTTGTTCATTCGGCTCATCTTGATCATGTAGGTATTGGCAGAGCAGTGGAAGGGGATTCCATTTATAATGGCGCACATGATAATGCATCAGGTGTTGCTTCATTGCTGGAGATCGCAAGAGTATATAAATCTTCGGGTGCAAAACCAAAACGTTCTATTTTAATTGTGATGGTAACGGGTGAAGAAATGGGATTACTTGGCTCCTCTTATTTTGCTGCTAATCCAACTGTTCCTAAGTCATCAATAGTTGCGGATGTTAATACAGATATGCCTACTGTCATCGCTCCTCTTCTTTCAGTTGTTCCACTCGGCGCTGAACATTCAAGCCTGATGAATAATGTAAAGTTTGCGGCAGGTTATCTTGGGCTGGATGTTGAGAATGATCCCGAGCCAACTGAAAACCGATTTGTAAGAAGTGATCAATATAGTTTTGTAATGAATGGAATTCCGGCTTTGCATATAAAATATGGAACTAAAACAAATATTCCCGGTTTTGATCTTACAGCTTTTGTAAAACAATGGCGGGCTAAATATTATCACCAGGCTGCCGATGGTTTGGAAGGTGGTATTTTCAACTTTACGGCAGCCAAAACCTATGTTCAATTAAATTTTCTGATCAGCTATTCGATAGCACAAACAACAGAAAGACCGAAGTGGAATGATGGAGACTTGTTTGCTAAGAAAGCATTTTAATAAATCTTGAAAGAAAGAATTCTCTCTCATTTCCAAAAGATTGTATCCACAAGTTTAATCACAAAACAACGTCCGATAAATAAGCAATTTCAGAAAATTGAAATTTCTGCGTTATTATTGCACAAATCCGGCGTTCAGCTACATATTATTATATACCGTGAATGGTGAATGGTCAATGGTGAATAATATGATCCCTGCATTGACCATTCACCATTGACCATTCACGAAAAAGCTGAATAGCGAACCGAGCGTAAAAGGGTGTGACGCAACCAAAGCCGAATAGTAGTACACAAGCTGATACCATAATATTTAAACCGAATATGGCGAAAAACCTGTTGATAGTTGAGAGCCCTGCGAAAGCAAAAACAATTGAAAAGATACTCGGGAGTGACTTCCAGGTAAAGAGTTGTTTTGGCCACATCCGTGACTTGCAAAAGGCCGGAATGGGGATCGATATGGAAAAAAATTACAAGCCTACCTATATTATTTCTCCCGAAAAAGAGAAGGTTGTCAAGGACTTAAAGAGTTTAGCGAAAAAATCAGATGAAGTATGGTTGGCGACGGATGAGGACCGTGAAGGTGAAGCGATCAGCTGGCATTTGTGTGAAGTATTGGGTCTTGATCCGCGAAAAACCAAGCGGATCGTTTTTCATGAGATTACAAAGCCGGCGATAAAAGCGGCGGTAGAAAATCCACGAACTGTTGATATGAATTTGGTGATGGCACAACAGGCTCGTCGAATATTGGATAGAATTGTTGGATTTGAACTGAGCCCGGTCCTTTGGCGTAAGATCAGCATGAGGAATAACTTAAGTGCGGGTCGTGTGCAAAGTGTAGCAGTAAAGCTGATCGCAGAAAGAGAAAGAGAGATCAATGCATTTAACTCGATCAGTACATTTAAAGTTGAAGGTTTATTTACTGCTAATGATGTTGGCGGAAAACCTGTAACTTTTTCTGCAGAAGGTAAGAAACAAAGCAATGCTGAAGATGCTGAAGCTTTTTTGAAAAGTTGTATCGGCGCTAATTATACAGTTAGTGATATACAGGTAAGGCCGGGGAAAAAATCTCCTGCTCCCCCATTTACTACTTCCACATTGCAGCAAGAAGCATCAAGAAAGCTCGGTTATGGTGTAAGCCGTACGATGATACTTGCTCAAAAGCTTTATGAAAGTGGTAAGATAACGTATATGCGTACTGACAGTGTGAGTTTGAGTAATACGGCGCTAGGTGATCTTACAAATACAATTAAAGAAATGTATGGTGAACAATATCACCAGTTCCGTAAATTCAAAAATAAAAATGAAAGTGCCCAGGAGGCACATGAAGCGATTCGTCCTACCTACATGAGCGATGCAACTGTGGACGATGCTGAATGTAAAAAATTGTATGAGCTTATCTGGAAACGAACAATGGCCTGCCAGATGGCTGATGCAGAAACAGAAAAGACAACGGCAAAGATCAATATCTCTACTAATAATGATGAACTGACTGCACAAGGCGAAGTGCTGAAGTTTGATGGTTTCTTAAAAGTATATCGTGAAGATCGTGATGATGATGATCTTGCGGAAGAAGAACAGGAAGGGATGTTACCCCCATTGACGGTTGGTCAGAAATTGCCATTGAAAGAATTAAAAGCGACGGAAAGATTCAGTCGTGCTGCGCCAAGATATACTGAAGCATCATTAGTAAAAAAATTGGAAGAGCTTGGTATTGGTCGTCCTTCCACTTATGCACCTACTATTTCTACCATCTTAAAAAGAGGTTATGTAGAAAAAAGAGATAAGGAAGCTGTGCAAAGAGATTATCGTGTTTT
>DASYQG010000245.1:0-7148 GCA_036005825.1 Chitinophagaceae bacterium
GGATCAGTGATATTTTCCCCAATCCCCATGCCATCATATAAACTATTTGTTGTTACTTTTGAAAGATCAATGCTATGCTGGACCCAACCACCCATAAATCCTAATGATAAATAAGTATTTTTTTCACTACTTATAGATTTATGATAATTTAATGCAGGTAAAATTTTTGTTTGGGTAAATGAAACCGTGCCGGCTCTATCATAAAATAGTTGCATACCCCAGGTAACATAGTCATCTCCTTTGCCCACAGGTACTTTATATTCTCCGCTTAATGACCCTGTTCTATATCCGTTCGTTACACTGTTCCATTGATCACGATAGACAGCCTGAACTCTTACATCACCAGTAAATATTCCAGCTAACGCCGGGTTTCTCAAAAGTGGTGTTTCGAAAAATTGAGATAAATGCAGATCCTGTGACTGAACAGAAAGTGCAAATATCAAATTCAATATTGCGATTAATATGGTTGTTCTTTTTCTCATTTCAACATTATCTTATTAAAGTTATGTTTCCTGTATATGTTAACAGCTCTCCATTTTTGCAATAGATCTCTAATTGATATACATAAACCCCAGCATCAGCCTTTTTCCCTTTCCATGTTCCATCCCAACCCGCTGAAGCAGCATTTATGGGCATATCATATTTTTCAAATACTACTTCGCCCCAACGATTGAATATCCGTAAGATCTTTGCACGATCCAGTCCTGATCCTCTTGGATAGAATATATCATTACTTCCATCTCCATTTGGAGAAAATGTATTCGGCATAAAGAAATTCTGACCATTACAAACAACTTTCACTGTGACATCACCCTTAGCTGTACATCCATATCGGTCAGTGATATTTACGGTATATTTTGTTGTAAACTGAGGATTAGCCAGAGGATTTGGGCAACGATTACAACTCAAATTTTGTGAAGGGATCCAATTATAAGAGATGATCGCTCCTGTATAATTCATATTTAATTGTGCATCCCCGCCAGAAAGTATTGTAATTGGATTAGAAGCAGGTATTGCTGTAAGAGAAGGAACAGCATAAACCTTGTGATAACTTGTATCTGCACATCCAATTTTATTAGAAGCTATCAACTGAATATTAAAATTTCCAGTATTTGAAAAAGAAGTTACTGCGTTTTGTATTTGAGAAGAATTTCCATTTCCAAAATTCCATGACCATTTAATAGTCGAATCAGGTTGAGTTATAGAACCTAAAAATGTTTCTGGTATATTCAGACACACAGAATCTTTTCCAGTGATCGATACAACAGGAGTTTTATATACCCGTACTGTATCAACAAATGAACTGGGGCACTGGTATTGAGTATTTACAGAAAGTTTTACAATATATGTTCCTGGCGAAGTGAAATTATGTGACGGGTTAGTTGCGCCGCTTGTGTTACCGTCTCCGAAATCCCAAACGGTTGATGTAATTGGGTCGTTAGATAGTGTATAATTAGTAAATGTTGCCTGGCCATTATCGCAAAATTCTTTTTTATCAATTCCAAAAAGTGGTAAAGCACCAAATACGCTAACAGATGCAAAAGGTATGAACGCTTCGCAACCGTACTTATCAGGGATCGTCATGTATGGATAATAATTACCAGGGCTGGTATATTTATGTGTTATGGAAGTTTGCCGGGTGCTATCTAATTTTCCATCTCCGAAATAAAATACATACTTAAAACCGGGCGGAGCAGTTACTATGAAATTTACAGTAATAGAATCACAACCGGAGGCAGGAGCAAAAACTACATGTGTATTGGCAACAGGATCATAAACATTTACAACTGACTGGGCCGAATCAACGCAGCCTCCAGGTCCTTCTACATATAATTTTGGATTATAGGTGCCGTATGAGTTATAAAAATGTGAAGGATTTTGTGCAGTACTGGTGCCACCATCACCAAAGTCCCACGAAAAACTTTCATAATCGTTTCCCAGGAAATTAAAACTTGTTTGCAATGGTAAACAAATTCCAGTGCTATCGATCATGCTAAAAGCGGCAACTGGTTTCCTGATTTTGACATACCCCAGTTTTGTTACTGAATCTTCGCAGCCTACAAGATCCCGTATTTTAAATTTTACATTATAATTATTATTTCCTGCCGGGTAATTATGTGTTGGATTTTGTAATGTAGATATTCCTCCATCACCAAAATTCCAATTGTAAGTTAATCCAACACCTGACGAAGTATCTGTAAACTGCAATGGGGCAGAAGGACAATAAAATGTATCTGCATAAAATGCAGCTTTCGGATTTGTGATCAACACGGCACCTGTAATTGCAAATGTATCTGCACAATTCACATTATCTTTTACGATCAGGCTTACTGTATAACTTCCTTCCTGGGAATAAGTATGAGAAAAAGGAGATGCAGTAAAAGCCTGTTGTGTACCATCACCAAAATTCCATGTCCATTGAGTGATTGGTGCTGCTGTGGGAGTTGAAAGATCATTAAAGCTCATGGTTTTGTTTATACATGCACCTGTTCCATTCGGCGTAAAGTTTGCGATAGGACCACTTATGACCATGAAATTATTGATAGTTAATGAATCCAGGCAACCATTAATGTCTTCAATTATAAGCTTGACATTATAAGATCCATAATTTGCCATGCTAAAATCAATACTGCGACTTGTATCGCTTAAAATATTTGTACCAATTACCCAGGTATAATCTTTTATGTTAACTGGATTACTTCCTGTAGCGGACAATGTAAATACTTCACTCTTACAAACGGGATTTTTGCTGGCAATAAAAGCAACAGGTTCGTTTAATACTTTTATTTGTTTTGTAGTTGTATATGAACATGCCCCATTTGTTACAGTTAATGTAGCGGTGTAGGTGCCAAAAGCCGGGTAAGTAAAAGTAGGAGGTGTTATGGTATTAAAAATTGTATTGGCAGGATCACCCATTTTCCATTGATAAGAAATAGGTCCATAAACAATATTTGTTAATGAACTATCAAGAAAAGTAACCTGTAATTTATTATTGCAATTTGTACGATATCCAAAAATAGCAACTGGTGGTTTTACTTGAATTGGGAGCCTTAGCGAATCCATACAACCATTATTCGAGACAATAAGCTTCACATTTAAGAATCCTGTATCCACATAGGTATGTGTTGGATTTTGTAATGTGGAAGTTAAACTGTCTCCAAAGTCCCATAACCACTTTACTGTTGCTCCGGGTGAAGTTGTTGAAAGATCTGTGAATTGTATCGGCGTGCTGGCGCAAGTATTATTTGGAGTGAAACTGAAATTGACTGTTGGTGGTGTTCCAGTCAGCACGCCATTGGGAATAGATACCGTTTCTACACATCCATTTTGAGTTGTAACTGTAAGTTGAATTGTATAGTTACCGGCAGTTGTGTAAGTATGAGTTGGAGATTGTGTGGTATATATTGCTCCTGCCTCTCCTAAATTCCATGAATAACTTACAACGCTATCTACAGATTGAATAGTTGCGACTGGTTGAAATGTAAAAGGTATACAACCACCTGTAGGTGCATTACTAATTCTCACTGTTGTTGGGCTGATCTTTATGTATTGATATTTTGTAATTGTGTTACTACATCCACCGGGAAGTGTAATTGTTAATGTAACAGAAAATGTGCCCAGGCTATTATAAGTATGCGAAGGGTTTTTGACTGTCGATGTTGGACTACCATCGCCAAAATCCCAAAGCCATGTAGATGCAGAAGGACTTAGATCGGAAAATTGAACTGTGAATGGTGTCTTGCAAGACGTCGAATCGCTCGCAGCAAAATTTACTGGTGGTTGCGTATTGATCGAAACAGTTTTTGTAATAGAATCAATACAATTTCCGTAGTTATTAATTAGTCTTACCTGGAAAGTTCCACCGGCTAAATATGTTTTTGTCGGACTTATTTGTGACGAAGTAGTACCATCTCCAAAATCCCAGGAAGAAGAAGTTGGTGAAGGCGAAGAACTATTTTGAAATGTAACAGATTGGCCAAGGCAAATACTTGCAGGGGCAATAAAGTCTGTTGTTTTGCCAGCAACGATAATGTTTTTGGTAAGAGTACCGTTACACCCCAGGTTGCTCTGAACAGTTAATTGTACCGGATAAGTACCGGGAGTTGCATAGGTAGCCGTGGGGTTACTTAATGTTGAAGTAGGACCACCATTTCCAAAGTTCCAGAGATAGCTCAATGTTCCCGGTCCGCTTGATTGATCCTGGAAACTGATATTAAAAGGACCCTGGCATGTCGTCGGCTGTGAGTATACAAAGTCAACATCAATACCGTTTATAATTCTAATATATCTACCAATGGATTTGAAGCTTTGGCATCCCGTACTGCTTGTAACTAACAGCGAAACTGTGTAAAATCCCGCGGCTGTGAATTGGTGGGAGGGGCTTTGCGAGTTTGAAGTACCCCCATCTCCAAAATTCCAACTCCATGAAGTAATTGTACCACCACCTGGTGGTGAGGTCGATTGATCTGTAAACTGAATAGTTGCTGGTACGCATGCTGTAGTTACGTCAGCCGTAAAATTTGCTGATGGAGCTGGAAATACAGTGATATAATTTATCTTTTCCTCTTCATCTATGCCAGCAGTGTTTCTTGCAACCAACTTCACAGTATAAGTTCCGGGTGTAGAAAAGTTAACAATAGGATTTTGCTGAGATGATAATTGTCCGTTACCAAAATCCCATACCCATGATGTAGGATTGTTTGTTGAAAGATCAGTAAACTTAACGGTTAGGGGCGAACATCCGGAAACCTTGTCAGCACTAAAGTCCGCCACCGGTGCCTGGCCAATGGCAATTGTTGAAAAAGCAAAATGCCCTATTAATATAGTAGTTAAATAAAGCTTCAGGAGCCTCACTTTTAATAGCATTCTATTAAAAAGTAAACTTATATAGTTATAATAGGGTCGCAAGAATGGTTGGTTTAACAAAAAAATGTTTAACTGATCTAAAAATGCAGGATAAAGGATTAGGCTAGCAAAGTCTAAAAATAAACAAGGTCATTTATTGACCTCACCTATTGTTTTTCGTTTAAAAGATCAACAGCGATGCTGCTGACCAAGGTAGGATAGGATCTATTTTCTTATTGTTTGTCTAATCGTAAAGTCTTCACCTCGGTTCCATTGGTCTGGGTTGCTTCTACATAGGTCCAGCCGCTATCTTTAATATTCCAGGTTCCATTTATCAGTGAAATCGGGTTTGGCGCTCCCGCAAAATTGGCCCATGTGGTCTGGGCAGTTGCATTTCCATCCCAAACACCGGTTCTATCTGTTACTCCGTTCAAAATAGCATCAACCGTTTTATTACTATAATATTGAAATTTATAACCTGAAAAATTGGAGGTTATATCAGTTCCATTTTGAGTAAATTTCGTGATCTTCCATTGACCGTCGGTCATGGCTTTGATTACCAGATCTTCTCCTATTTTCTCAGCTGTTTTTTTACAGCTGTCTAGTGAGATCATTATGAAGAATAAGGGTATCAGTCTTTTCATAAGTGGGCTTAAATGGAGAGGCAAGATAATTATTATCAGCGACCTATGCAATAGTAAATAAAAGCATTTTTTAAACACAAAAACCGCTCCGGGAGAGGCTTTTAATTATCGTTTAAAGAGGTTTATTTTGGAAAGCCTGCATCAGCCTTTACTTCATTTAATTGTTGCACATGACGATCTGTATGCGAAGAGATCAGAAGACTAAGTTGGTAGCAATCAAGTAGGCCAAAAGGCATTTGTACAAAATGATTTCGCAGATCCTCCGAGGTCGCTTTTATGTATTTAATATGGGCCGCTCTTGTAGCTTTGAAATCATTCATTGCCTCGCCAAGACTTTTGTAGGGAGTATTTTGCGGTTCTAAAGGAGCAAAGGTCTTCACCTTATTTGTTCTGTCTTCTGTCATTTTAATGACTTGCTCATCTGTCACTTTCAGATCTTTCTTTTTTTCCGGTGTTGGGCCTGCCTTCATACTCGTTTCAAGCATGGTCCAAAGTTTTTTTTCAGAAATGGCAATATGATAAACACATTCCTGCACAGACCATTTATCAGCCGATACCTTATAAGTTAACTGAGCCGCACTAAGTCCCTTGGTGGCCTCCTGTAATTCGGCTTTTGTGCTTTTCATATGGTCAGCAGCAAACTTTCTTTCTTTTTTTGAAAGAACATCATCCGTTGGCGTGCCGGCTAAACCTGAAAAAACAATAAATAAAAGAAGAAGATAGTTATAGGTTTTTCTCCTTGGCATAGCAATAATTTTATTCAAATCGAATCAGGGGCAGGAATAAGTTTCTGAGGGATGGGGCGGAAAAGTTACGAAAGCATTTCAAATCAGCTGTCATTTTTTTTACACTTTTTCAAAAATCAGGGCAATTCAGGCTTTATTATCTTTAGTCAATGAAAATAAAAGATGTCACTACATCGCTCGAAGTGCTGGCTCCACCCTCTTTGCAGGAGGGTTATGATAATGCTGGTCTTATTACAGGCGATGAGAATGCTGAATGTACCGGAATGCTGATCTCATTAGATGCGACATCGGCAGTTGTTGACGAAGCAAGAAAGAAAGGCTGCAATCTGATTGTCTCCCATCATCCGATTGTTTTTTCGGGCCTAAAAAAAATTACAGGAGGAAATTATGTTCAGAAAGCGGTGATCAACGCTATTAAAAATGATATCGCCCTGTATGCAATTCATACTAATCTTGACAACGTATTAAATGGGGTAAATGGAAAAATTGCCGAACTGCTTGAGTTGAAAAGCATATCGGTGCTTGCTCCGAAAGAAAGTCAACTTAAAAAATTATATACGTTTGTGCCTCTCACCGACGCTGGTAAAGTGAGACAGGCAATTTTTGATGCGGGTGGTGGACATATTGGGAATTATGAGGAATGCAGTTTTAATGTGGAGGGCGTTGGGACCTTCAAAGGTGGGGCAAACACTGATCCTTATGTTGGCAAACCGGGAGAACTTCATAAGGAAAATGAAATAAAGATTGAAGTTATATTTCCGGCGTGGCTTGAAAGCCGGGTAATAAAAAATTTGCTGGCGGCTCATCCTTACGAAGAGGTTGCTTATGATATAGTAAGGTTGGACAACCGTTTTTCGTCTATAGGCTCAGGCGTCATCGGAGACTTGAAAGAAACCACCGATGAGGCCAGTTT
>DASYQG010000246.1:0-2215 GCA_036005825.1 Chitinophagaceae bacterium
TTCCCTTGGCGTAGCAGCTACATTATGCCTGTCATGAAGCCTCTTTATATCTTCCCAGTCCGAAACAACAACACCTTGAAAACCCAATTCCTTTCTTAAAAGATCAGTTAATAAATATTTACTGGCATGAACGGGTTCTCCATTAATCTCACCTGAATTGATCATTACAGTAGAGGCGCCTGATTTTACTGCTTCACGAAATGACGGCAAATAATATTCTCTTAATTCAATTTCTGGAATATAAGCAGGCGTCCGGTCCTTTCCATTTCGTGGTCCTGAATAACCTATATAATGTTTCAAACAACTTGCTACTGCCGTTGGATTTTTTAACCCGTCTTCTTCATATGTTTTGACTGCTAGTCCACCCATCGTTTTTGCTATATAAACATCCTCACCATATGTCTCAGGGAACCTGCTCCATAGAGGCTGACGACCAATATCGAGCACAGGTGCAAAATTCCATCTTATGCCTGATGCTCTTAATTCATTGCCCGTAGCTTTTGCTGCTGCTTTTACATACTCAGGATTTCTTGTAGCCGCCATTGCAATGTTTTGAGGAAACAAAGTTGAATTCAATGTATATGTCTGGCCGTGCATACCATCCAGGCCATAGACTATAGGAATTTTCAATCTTGTTTTTTGTGCTTCATCCTGTATTGTCGTTATCACCTCATTCCATTTATCAACTGAAAAGCCATGTGCATTTACATTGAGAACAGAGCCTACATGATAATCCGCAATTGCTTTCTTTAATGCGGCCGGATCAATATTGCCTTCTGTATCACCCCACCCTCCTTTAGCAATAACAGCAAAGGTCACCTGTGTCATTTGCCCAATTTTTTCTTCAAGGCTCATTTGCTTCAGCAGATTATTTAATTTTTGTTCATCGGCTTTTGTTATCTGTGCATTGGTTGCAGTAAAAAAGATAACAGCAAGAATGGCAAGTATCAATTTTCTCATAAAATGTTTTATTAAAGAGGTAACAAGATATTTAAATTATGAATACTAATTTTTTAAAATAAAAACTCCCGAATTTCGCTGGGGTTCGCAAAATATTTTGATAAATACAATCCGAAGGGTGCAGAGGATTTTTTAGATTAAAAATTTAAATCAATGATTCTAATAAAGGGCAACGGTAAATTTTTTATTCGATTTTTTACACCACTGTTTTATAAATGCCCCTATTGTGATACAGAGAATACAACTGAAGTCTTTATTTATAGTTACTATTTTCATGTTTTCTGGATTCCTGTTTTCCCAATAAAAAAAGTGTCGACAGCTAAATGTACTGCATGTGAATCATTAAGGTCAGAAGAAAGATTTGGACCAAAGCTTACCGATCATGTTAATGAAGAGTTGAAAAACACTAAGCATCCTTTTTATTCCTGGACATTACTGTTACTATTCGGTGCAATAATTCTCCTAGCTATAATAATTTCGACAATAAAATAAAAAAACCCCGAATTAATCGGGGTTAGTAAAAGGGTACTTTGGTTTTCCAGATCAGACTAAGTCCCATCAAAAGGACATGGCCCTCACCCATCCAAAATAATATTTAGCTACATCCAAGACTATTACCACAATTCAAACATTTGTAACAAGTGCCGCTGCGTACTGTAATATGTCCGCAGGTATTACATGCCGGCGCATCACTTTGCATGCTCTTGTTTGCAGAACTCATTGCCTCCATACTGTTTTCAGCTCTTGTAACTGATTTCTGAGCTTTTACAGGCTGAGTTCCATTGCTTGCGACTCCTACAATTCTTACACTTGAAAGTTCCGGTGCCTTTTCATATTCAAGGCCGCTTGGAATTTCATCCCAATTATCAGTTCCTGTATTCAGTACTTCCGGTTTATCCAGCACATGCACAAGATCTGTTCTTCCTAAATATTCATAACCCAATGCACGGAAAATAAAGTCAACAATAGATGTTGTTGATTTGATATTCGGATGCTCAACAAATCCAGCGGGATCAAATTTGGTGAACACAAATTTCTCTACATACTCTTCTAATGGAACACCATATTGCAAACCGATAGAGATAGCAATTGCAAAACAGTTTGACATGCTACGCATAGTAGCTCCTTCTTTTGCCATGTCAATGAAAATTTCACCCAATGTACCATCACTATATTCACCGGTACGAAGGAAGATAGCTTGTCCATTGATCTTCGCTTTTTGTGTAAAGCCTCTTCTTTTTGCAGGCAGTGTACG
>DASYQG010000247.1:0-3075 GCA_036005825.1 Chitinophagaceae bacterium
ACAGCCGATATGGCCATACTTGCCTGCCGACTGCTAAATCCTGAAAAAATAACTGGTCTTGACCTTTCTGCTGAAATGCTGGAACTTGGAAGAAAAAAGATTGAGAAAGAAGGGCTTGCGAATAAAATTGAACTGGTAAAAGGCGACGGAGAGGCAATAAATTTTCCCGATAATTCGTTTGATGCGGTGATGGTGGCTTTTGGTGTCAGGAATTTTGAAAAATTGGAAAATGGACTTTTTGAAATGCTCAGGGTTCTAAAACCCGGGGGCAAACTTGTGATACTCGAATTTTCCAAACCAAATTGGGGGTTTAAAAACCTATATAATCTGTACATGGGCATAGTGGCGCCGGAAGTGGCCCGCTGGTTCAGGCAAAATAAAGATGCCTACCGGTACCTGAACAGGTCGTCAAACGCTTTTCCTGACCGAAATGATTTCACCGATATCTTAAACCGTGTTGGATTTACCAACACCGAATGTAAACCGTTAAGCTTTGGAATATGTTGCATATACAGCGGAAGAAAGTTATAAAGCCCTTTACCCTATTCGCATTTGTTTTGCTGACCTGTGCCCATGCCTGGTCGCAAAAGGAACAATATCAACTTGACCATGATGCCAAGCCATATTATTTTGGCATTACTCTTGGTGCAAACATTACCCGTTTCCAGATTGAACAACATCCCCGTTTTCTTCAATATGACAGCGTATTGGAAATTTTGCCGCTGAATTCACCAGGTTTTCAATTAGGATTAAATGCAACTGCAAAACTTACCAATCGTTTTGAAGCACGGTTTAATCCGCAACTGATGTTCACAGATCGCAGCATTACGTACAAATTGAAGTACAAAGATCCGTTCGATGGCTATGAACCTACGAAAAAAATTGAATCAGTGATCTTTTCTTTTCCCTTTCAATTAAAATTTAATAGCGACAGGATCGGGAACTTCCGTGTGTATCTGCTGGGTGGTGTAAAAGCAGATATTGACCTTGCTGCCAATGCCCGTGCAAGACGTGCCGAGGATCTTGTGAAGTTGCAAAAATCAGATTATGGTGTGGAATTCGGAATGGGTTTTAATTTTTATTTCCAGAGCTTTATTTTTTCCCCGGAAGTAAAATTGAGCAACGGGCTGCGCAATGTTCACAGTCGTGATGAAAACTTAAAATATTCAAATGTGATCGATCGAATTCAATCCCGGATGATTGTGATCTCTATTCATTTGGAAGGATAGAAAAGTCCTGATCTAATTCTTTCTTCCTCCTTCAACAAATATTCTATTCAGGTCTTTATCGTTATTAATTATTTTGTAGAAATCTTCAACGTAGCTCACACACTTTGATTTTTCTTTTGAACTCAGATACTCATTATTCTTTATCAGTCCCATTATCTTTTCTTTTTTATCATTGTATAGCTTAACAGCTACTTTCAATTCTTCCATTGTTCTTGGGAAACCGCGGTTCAATCTATCTCTTACACTGCTTATCTGGTCCTGTAATTGCTCATCGATAGTAGCATAAGGAGGATCTACAAAACCGCAAATATCAAAATCATACGCTATAGTATAAGGTCTTACACTTTTATCATCCTTGGGGCCGATCAGTTTTATATTATGATAGCTGGGCACAGACCAATCAGTATTTGCGATCAGGTATTCGAATAAAGTAACGATGGTCATCTGGTCCCTGTTTGTTTGTTCTGTATTATAGGGTGTGCCTTCTACTTCCACCATTTTGTTTCTTTTAGCCATTTCATCAATATCTTCTATCAAAAAAGCATATTGAGTGTACGGCTTCTTTTTTCCTGAAACATCTTTAAATGAAACATTCATAAATCTTACCCGAAGGCTCATATCGGTGAGCTGGTTATAAATTTTATATGCTAAAAATTCTTTTACAACTAACTGACCGGATTCATCGCCGGTATTGCAGCCGTTTGAAAGTTTTAATTCTTTGAATTTATATAAACTTGAATTACTGTCTTTCCTGAAGTTTAGTTTGAGACCTGGCATAAAACAAGTCTCCCTTCTGAAATTGCCTCTTACAGAAGCTTCAATCTTTTCTGTGATCGTAGTACCATCCTTCATAGTAAACGACAAAGTAGCAGGCAAAAATCTGTCCAGGGCCTTTTTTGCAAGGAGATCTTTAAGATCCATTTCAAGTGTAGCATTCACGGTTGATTCTTCTTCAAAGAATTTTACTTTATCAACTTTCTGTGCTGATACTGGCAGATATAAGGCCGCCGTAATAAAAAGGAGGAATGAAAAAACTTTTTTCATAATTAATAGCTTGTAGTGACAAAAAAATCCGAAAGTTCGTATATAAATATAAAATGTTTTTGCTTTCGTTATTTCATTACTTCACTAATTACTTTTCCAATGCTGCCATCCGGCATTTGAATATGTAAAAGGGCAGCCAATGTTGGAGCAATATCCGTCATATATGTTTCCCGGTTGGTTTTACCTGCTTTGATCCCCCAACCATACCAAAGCAAAGGGATATGCGCATCATACGGATTCCACATGCCATGTGTAGTTCCGTAAGTAAGGAAATTCTCAATATAGTTTGGCTTCAGGATGATCTGGATATCGCCGGCACGGGGAGGATAGTAACCATTTATCATCATCTCTTTTATTTTGGCAGGCAATGCAGTTTCATCCAACCGGCGAAGATCAAACACTCTTGCAACCGCCGACTGCTTTGAAAAAAAGTCAATCGAAGCAGCTACAATTTCTTCCCTGCTTAATTTCTTTCCACTATCGATCAAATTATTATTCAACACTACCTGGTAGTTGGAAAAAGAGAGTGCAAGATTTCCCTGTCCAAATTTATCTTTTAATGTTTGGTTGAGTTGTTCTAATACTGCTCCCTCATTAAAATTACCACCGGGCATTTTATTTTCTTTCATAAATGCAGGCACATGTGCCACGCCATGATCTGCTGAAAGAAATACAGTGTATTGTCCCTTCCCTATCTTGTTATCAAGATAATTTAAAAACTCACCAAGATCTTTATCAAGACGATAAAAATCATCTTCCTGCTCTATCGAGTTGGGACCGTAGCCATGGCCGATATAATCAG
>DASYQG010000248.1:0-17029 GCA_036005825.1 Chitinophagaceae bacterium
AAAAAACTAAATAAAGCAGCCTGCACCAGCGTTTTCAGGTCTGCTATTATATCGTTAAACTATCTAAATATTTATAAGTCACAGCTTTTGAATTTATTTGGCCAAATAATAATAAGAGACACCACTGCCGTATGTTGAAAAGGAGCCTCATCATACTTCCCTTAGTCTTTTTGGGCATGGCATTGTGCGCCCAGGTTTCATCTTCTGACACTACAAAGAAAAAAGAAAAAGCTGATGATTGGGCGATTGATTCAACCATTGATTATGATCTTTTGTTGCAGGATATGGAAACCTTTCTTGATTCTATTTCATCACCGCATAGTTATCTTTTGGGAAGCTTTGCCATGGGAACGGGATATTTTAATTATAACAGCAAGTCAACAACCTTGCTTGAGACAAGGAAAGATTTTACCTACATACCAACTCTTGGATACTATCATAGATCCGGATTAAGCTTAACTGCCACCGGTAACATAATTACTGAAAACAGCAAACCCAATCTTTATCAAATAGCTGTAAGCCCCGGGTATGATTATCTTGAAAACAGGGATTTTGCAACGGGTGTTACATACACCAGGTTTTTTACAAAAGATACCTTGTCGTTTTATACTACGCCATTGCAAAATGAATTGTTTGGCTACTTCACTTATCGCAAATGGTGGATCAGGCCAACTGTTGCTTTGAGTTATGGATGGGGTAATCGTACAGATTATATGGAGCGGGAAGAGTTGATCCAGGATCTTCGATTGCGTCGCAGCGGTCTTACCAGGATCAATTCAAAAGAATCGGTTACTGACTTTTCAGTAATTGCTTCTGTGAGACATGACTTTTATTGGCTTGGCATTTTTTCTTATAAAGATCATATACGAGTCACACCACAACTTGCTTTTATCAGCGGTACACAAAAATTTGGTTTCAATCAAACAGCGAATACATACGCTACAATTGTCCGTACAGGTACAAATGTTTTATATAGTTCCGAAAATGTTTATCTCGATGACCAGTTGGATTTTCAACCGCTTTCACTTACCATGTTCATAAGAGGAGAATATTCTATTGGTAAATTCTTTATTCAGCCACAGCTTGTATTTGATTATTATTTTCCAACTGATAAAGGCAACTTCAACACATTGTTTTCTTTAAATATGGGAATGATATTCTGAGACTTTTACATTTTGTTACCAAATAGCCAGCAATAAATTTTAATAGAAAGAGTTAATGAATTGTATTTTAAAGGATTTTAACAGCATTAAACACCCGGTGGCATTATAGTTGAGTTTTTACATACCAAACAAATAAATCTCTTGACATGAAAACAAAACTCGCTATCATGGCCATTGCATTGCTTACAATGCAGGCTGCATCGGCACAATTCCGCCTTGGCGCTAAAGCCGGCGCTAATCTTGTAAAAGTAGAAGGATCTTCATTTAAAGATGAATTCAGGTATGGTTATCATCTTGGTGGTTTTGCAGAAATTGGGGTTGTGAAAAAACTTACTATTCAACCGGAAGTTTTATTTAGCCAATACTCAATGACTCTCGACAGTAGTTTCAAATCTGTTTATGAAAATGTCCTCAACTCAGAACAAACTCATGTGAAGCTCAATTATCTTTCTATTCCCATCTTGCTCAATTACAGGTTGCTCGGTCCGATCTATTTGCAGGCAGGTCCATCATTCAGCATCTTAATGAACCATGATAAAAACCTTTTGCAAAATGGAGGCGATGCATTTAAGAAAGGAGATTTTGCAATGATCGGTGGTGCACAGGTAAGAATTTCAAAACTGTATTTAACCGGTCGATATGTTGTTGGTCTTTCAAATATCAATGACATCGATGACAAAGAAAAATGGAAAAGCCAGGCAATACAATTATCCGTAGGATTGTCTCTCTAAGTTCATATATCTTTTGAAGCTATCCTCTCGCCTTAGGCGAGAGGATTTTTTTTACCAGTATTTCAAGCATCAAAAATTCGATTTCCATTGATGATTTTAGGGGAATTGGTATAAATCCTTACAAACTCCGATTAGCGGGCATAAAACTTGACAACTATAGATTCACTATGTATTTTTAACCCCTTGGCCAATCAAGTGTCAGGTTGTCAAAATGAAGATCAACTAATGAAAGATTCTAATTTTTTTCTGCGACCGGAAGATGAAATGGATTTTATCCCGATAATTCCTTTAAATGAAAGCGATAGCGAAACCGGCGATGGGACTGATATTCCGGATGAATTGCCGATCATTCCACTTCGAAATACGGTGCTTTTTCCCGGTGTTGTACTTCCTATTACTGTCGGCCGTGATAAGAGCATAAAGGCTGTTAACGACGCTTATAAGGCTGACAAATTGATCGGCGTGGTAGCGCAAAAAGACAGTAACGTAGAAGATCCTGGAATTCCAGATATAGAAAACATTGGAACTGTAGCAAGGATCGTAAAACTGATAAAAATGCCTGATGGCGGTACTACTGTTATCATACAAGGCAGAAATCGGTTCAAAATAAAAAGCATCCTTTCTGATAATCCTTATTTCAAAGCAAGTATTGAGATCATAAAAGAAGAGGAGTCGCCAAAGGATGAAGACTTCGCTGCTTATGTTTCAAATATAAAAGAAACGGCATCTGATATTATCCAACTTTCGCCAAACATTCCAGCAGAAGCTTCTATCATCTTACGCAATATTGAAAACCCATCTTTTCTTATTCATTTTGTTTCAAGTAATCTCAGCGCTGAATTAAAAGAAAAGCAACAACTTCTTGAAACAAATAATATACGTGAAAGAGCTGACATGCTGATGAAGATGCTTCAACGTGAATTACAATTTGCCGAATTAAAAAATAAAGTAACTACAAAAACAAAAACAGAACTCGAGAAACAGCAAAGGGATTATTTTCTGCAGCAACAGATGAAGAGCATCAAAGAAGAGTTGGGTGGTGATGCAAATGATCGGGAAATAAAAGAGATGCTGAAAAAAGCTGATGCAAAAAAATGGAGTGCAGCTGCAAAGGAAATGTTTCAAAAAGGGATTGAGAAGTTGGAAAGAATGCATCCTACTACGCCTGATTATTCGGTTGTTTATAATCATCTTGACCTGATGCTTGATCTTCCCTGGGAGGAATATACGGCTGATAAATATGATCTGAGAAAAGCAAAGAAGGTTCTTGATAATGATCATTACGGCATGGAAAAGATCAAAGAAAGAATTCTTGAATATTTGGCCGTGTTGAAATTAAAAGGTGATATGAAGAGCCCGATACTTTGCTTTGTTGGCCCTCCGGGTATTGGTAAAACTTCATTAGGAAAAAGCATTGCCAATGCGATCGGTAGAAAATATGTGAGACAAAGTCTTGGCGGGTTACATGATGAAAGTGAAATAAGAGGACATCGCAAAACATATATTGGCGCCATGCCGGGACGAATCCTTCAATCTATCCGCAAAGCAAAGACATCAAACCCTGTGATGATACTGGATGAAATAGATAAAGTTGGAAATGATTTTCGAGGCGATCCCTCCTCTGCTTTATTGGAAGTGCTAGATCCGGAACAGAACAATACTTTTTATGATAACTATCTTGAATTAGAATATGACTTAAGCAAAGTCCTTTTCATCGCAACTGCTAATAATCTTCAGAACATTCAACCTGCTTTGCGTGACAGGCTTGAGATCATTGATCTTGGTGGTTATGCTGTTGAGGAGAAATTGGAAATTGCCAAACGTCATTTAATTCCAAAACAAAAAGAAGCACATGGATTAAAGACGACCAATTTTACCATCAATGATAAAATAATCGAAAAAACAATCCAGGAATACACAAGAGAAAGTGGTGTTCGTGAATTGGACAGGCATATTGCATCTATTATGCGTAACCAGGCAAAGGAACTTGCATTAAATGAAAAAGTAAGGCCAAATATTTCAGGCAATGATGTTGAAAGGATACTTGGTAAGCCGAAGTATAGTAATGATCTATACAAGTCGGTAAATATTCCCGGGGTGGCAATTGGCCTTGCATGGACCTATGTTGGCGGCGATATTTTATTTATTGAAACAAGTCTTAGCGAGGGAAAAGGTGAATTAAAGATCACCGGTAATCTTGGCAATGTGATGAAAGAAAGTGCAAGTACAGCGTTGAGTTATTTGCAGGCAAATGCAAAAAAATACGGCATAGATCAAAAACTTTTTGACAAGAGAAATATACATATCCATGTGCCCGAAGGCGCTGTACCAAAAGATGGCCCCAGCGCTGGCATTACAATGATGACCTCCATTGCTTCGGCTTTTACAAGTAAAAAAGTAAAACCATTTCTTGCAATGACCGGGGAGATCACACTTCGTGGACAGGTGTTACCAGTTGGAGGTATCAAAGAAAAAATTTTGGCGGCAAAACGTGCCGGCATCAAAGAAGTGATCCTTTGTTCACAAAATGAAAAAGATGTTGAAGAGATAGACCCTGATTTTATAAAAGGGTTAAAATTCCGGTATGTAAAAAACATGAGCCAGGTGCTGGATCTTGCTTTGGAATAAAAATATTTTTAGTTACAGGCAACCTTCACGGGTATTTTTTGTTATTAGATTATATACAAATTTCTCCATGTTGGTTGTTTTAAGGGTTTAAAACAGAATTCCTTCCCGTTTTATCGGGAAGGAATTTATTTTATGCATGGGTTTTAAACTCTGCTTAAGTTTTCTCAACTTAGCTCTTTGCATCTTATTACAATAATATTATCCGTTCTGATTTCCTCGTCCCTGTGTTCTCAAACTATTGGGGGCAGTTCAGTATTTAATTTTCTAAAACTTCCGAATACGCCGCAGTTAACTGCTTTGGGTGGGGTAAATGTATCCGTAACATCTAATGATGTTGGCCTGGCCTTTAATAATCCTTCGCTATTAAAAAAAGAAATGCATACACAAATGAATGCCGTGTTCAATAATTTTTATGCAGGTATAAATGCCTATCATTTATCATTTGCCTACCGGCATGAAAAATTGAAAACGAATTTTGATTGGGGACTTACCTATTTTGATTATGGAAAAATTTCAGAAACCGATGCGTCGGGTAATGTTCTTGGTTCACTAAAACCAAACGATTGGGTAATGCAGGTATCGGCATCACGTAGCTATTTGCAAAAATGGAACTACGGCGCCAGTTTCAAATTCATTTCTTCCAATTATGGTATTTACAGGTCAAACGGTATTGCAATGGATGTTGGCGTTTTATATACAGATACTGCAAATCTTTTTTCTGCATCATTATTAGCTAAGAATATGGGCTATCAATTAAAAACATATGCTTGTACTGAAGCAGATGAATTACCATTTGATCTGCAGGTGGGTATTACAAAGAGATTAAAGCATGCACCTCTGGCTTTTTCATTTACTGCACATCACCTTCATCAATTTGATATTCGTTATAATGACACTGTATTTAACAATGAAAATAATTTTGGGACAACTAAGGAGGGTAAATTTACTATTGATAAGATATTCAGGCATTTTGTTTTTGCAGCACAAGTTTTTCCGGTGCCACAACTTGAAGTGACAGTTGGTTACAATCATCTCAGGCGCCAGGAATTAAATATCAATAATACAACAAATGGGTTAAACGGATTTTCATTGGGAGTGGGATTGGTAGTAAAAAAACTACAGGTTCGCTACGCAAGAACTCATTACCAGAATAATACAGCCTACAACCAGTTAGGGTTGAACCTCCAATTAAATGAACATTTTGGGTTGGGAAAATTTGGCGAAAGAATTGGATGGTGATTCTGCAAAGAATGGATAAATTTACGTTTCCTCCCTTTGAATCCCTCCCGTAATTTTTTTAATAATTTATAATGCGTGCACTATTTGTCATACTGGTACCCCTTTTTATTTTTCACTCTGCTGTTATTGGCCAGAGATCAAAGAATAAAAAACCAAAGGTTGAGGAAAAAGGGCCAAAAATATTTGAAACGGTTGGAGACAGTCTTCGAACCGATTCAATAGTTTATTATAAAACAGAGATCGGTTTCATACAACCCGATCTTAGCCCGAAATTTAAAGGCAAGTGGATGATAAATGTAATGCGAAGACAAGCAAGAGCGGTTCCTGATTCTTTATCCCAGGCATATCTTGAATTTTATGAGGATACTCTTTTTTCTGCTTACGTAGGTTGTAATAAACTTTCGGGTAAATACATCATAAAAGGCCCGACCATCAAGTTTACAATTCTTGATACTTCAATAACAGCTTGTCCTCAAAATGATATTGAAAGCTGGTTTATCAAGCTTATGCAGGAGAGGGTCAGTTATTTTGGTATTGATGAAAATATACTTTACTTAAAGGATGTCGCCTACAATATTGTTTTCGATTGCTCCAAACGAAAAGAAGAAGAAACAAAAAGCACTACTTCTCAGAAATAGCTAAGATTCGTTTTTGGTGTCAAGGCCAGCAAAGTTTCATACATCAGTTTTATTGTATTCTCTATATCATCTCTGTGAATCATTTCTACTGTAGTATGCATGTATCGCAAAGGAATTGATATCAGCACAGAAGGGCAACCATCATTTGAATATGCAAATGAATCAGTGTCGGTTCCGGTACTTCTGCTTAATGCTCTCCATTGAACCGGAATTTTTTTCTTTGTCGAAATGTCTTCTACAAAACTCAGTAGCTTATTATGTATAGCAGGCGCATAAGCAAGTGATGGACCTTTGCCACAAGCAATTTCTCCTTCTACAAGTTTACTGATCATGGGCGTTGTTGTATCATGCGTTACATCTGTAACGATCGCTATGTCTGGTTTTATTCTTCTTGCGATCATTTCTGCACCACGTAATCCAATTTCTTCCTGCACTGCATTTACAACGTACAAACCGTAAGGCAATTTTTTATTAGCTTGTTTCAAAAGCCTTGCGACTTCTGCGATCATATATCCGCCAACACGATTGTCAAAAGCACGGCCGATATAATAATCATTTGCCAATTCATCAAAACCATCCTGGTAAGTGACTACAGCGCCGATATGAATACCAAGTTTTTCAACATCTTTTCTATTTCTTGCACCACAATCTAAAAAAACATTGTCTAGTTTCGGCTGCGGTTCTTTATGATCTGGATTATTCAGTCTTGTGTGAATAGCCGGCCAACCAAAAACAGCTTTTACAGGTCCTTTTTTTCCATGAATGATGACACGCTGTGCAGGGGCAATTTGCACATCTACTCCGCCATTTCTTTTTAAATATAAAAGTCCTTCAGGATTGATATAATTTACAAACCAACTGATCTCATCAGCATGAGCTTCTATCACCACTTTAAAGGGTGCTTTAGGGTTTACAACTCCAACAGCAGTGCCATAAGGATCGGTGAAGCTTGTGTCAACATAAGGTTTTATATATTGAAGCCAGAGCTTTTGACCAGTGCTTTCAAAACCAACCGGCGATGCGTTATTGATATAATTTTTAAAAAATGAAAAAGAATTATCAGTAAGGATTGACTTTGATCTTTTTGGAGAAGTTTTTGCCATAGAATAATTTTATAAAGTTCAAAAGTAATTAAAACCGGCTCACCAGCCACAATAATAACCCTGAAAGCATCATTAAGCCATCCAGCACAAAATAATAGAGGTAATCAGAAAAATTTCTTTTTGCATATTTATATAAACTTATAAGCACCAATGCCGGAATAAACAAGAGGATGATATTGAACCAGTGAATACCTTCTTGTTTCAACAATATGCATGAAACAAAAAAAGTAATAATTGAAATTGCAAAAAGAATATTGATGCCACGTTCATTAAAATAAGTGATCATGCTACGAATGCCCTCGTTCTTATCATCTTCCCTGTCGCGGAAATCAAAAAGTATACAGATGGAATAGATGAAAAAGAATTGCCCCGCACAAAAGAAGATCGCCTTTTCTGCCTCAATATTTCCTTCAATTAGAATTGGAAGAACAGCCGTTACATAAGCCCATGTCATTGCAAGAAAGATCGTTTTTCCTATGGCTATTTTTTTCAATAATTGAAAAGGAGGAAAGGATATTTTTGGAGCTGAATACAAAAAGGTGAGTATGGTGGCTAGTCCAATATAAAACCAATGCTCTTTTATAAAGAAAAAACATATAGCAGCACCAGCCAGGCCGGCAATTGATAAAAGTAAATGATAGCTTTTATGTTTCTCATCCCATCGCAAACGTTGTGAGGGAGCAATAGAATTCGGCGTCAATGCCCAATGAAAATTATAGCTGCAAACAGTTGAAAAGAAAACGAATGCTGCAAAGTATGGATCAACATTTTTACCAATAATAAGTGTGTACGTTTGATATACCATTAATACAGCACAGCATGATACAAACAAACTGGTAAACAAAAAGAAGTCAAGGATTTTTTTTAAGAAGATATTCAACCTGTCAACGGATTACATATACATTATCGACAACAAGTGTATCGCTTTTGTTCCCGGCATGATCTCTCGCAACAATTTTCAGTCTTAACGTATCGACCTCATTTTTTACCGGGTTGCTACCGGGAATACGAATTGGTGCGAGGCCAGTAATAAGCTGAAATTGATAATCGAGAGTTATTTCAAATTCCCCCTTGTCAGTTGTTGGGAAATGCGGAATACCGTAGGGGTTGGCTGGTAATTGTACAGCGCCCCGTTTATTTAATCTTTGTCTTACAATAAGAACTGAATCATTCACATCGCCTTCTTTGTCTCTGAATTCTATATTTAACCGTAATGAGCCATTCACAGGGACAATATCCGTGTTCCTTGATTTGTATTCCAATTGTGGTATGGTTTCAAACTTATCTTTGCCACAGGAGATCATTACAAAAGTAATGATCAGAGCAAGCCAGATCCTGGTTTTCATATTGTGAGTTTAATTGTAAACAAATTTAAGATTTAACCTGATACCAGCCTATAATGAAAGGTGAATGGCATGATAAAATATTTTCGGTGACAAAAGGGGGCTTCAGGCAGCTTGCGTTAGATATTTTTCATTTTCAATATGGGGCCAACAAAGTTTACAACTCCTATGTAAATGCTCTTGGAAAAACACCCTCTGCTATAGATGAAATTGAAAAGATACCATTTCTGCCGATAAGCTTTTTTAAGACAGACGAAATAAAAACCGGAAGGTTTAATGCCGAAGTAATATTTAAAAGTAGCGGAACTATGCAATCAATCAACAGCCAGCACCATGTGAAAGATGTTTCTATCTATATTCAAAGTTTTACCAGGGCTTTTGAAAAAATGTACGGTGAGCTGAAAGAATGGTGTATTCTTGGTTTATTGCCATCCTATTTGGAAAAAGGGGATTCGTCGTTGGTTTATATGGTTGATAATTTTATTAAACAAAGCCAACATGCGCAAAGTGATTTTTATTTATATGATCTTGATAAGTTGAAAGAAACTTTGCTTTCCCTTGAAAGATCAAATCAAAAAACGTTATTAATCGGTGTTACTTATGCATTGCTTGATTTTGCTGAAAAATTTCCAATGGCCTTAAAAAATACGATCATAATGGAAACAGGAGGAATGAAAGGCAGAAGAGAAGAGTTGACAAGAATGGAGGTTCATGAACGACTAAGTAAAGCGTTTGGCAATACCGAAATTCACTCCGAATACGGAATGACTGAACTCTTATCACAGGCTTATGCAAAAAAGCAAGGACGGTTTCAATGTCCGCCATGGATGAGAATTTTGATCAGGGATGATGAAGATCCTTTGACAGTTCGGAGTTCGGAGTCGGGAGTTGTATCAGGAGCCATAAATATCATTGACCTGGCCAATGTTTATAGCTGTTCTTTTATTGCTACTGACGACGTTGGTAAATTATATGCGGATAAAAGTTTTGAGGTATTAGGCAGAATGGATGGCAGTGATCTACGCGGTTGCAGCTTACTTACGGTTTAGATCCAACTAACTCCTCCAGTAATTTTTCCTTTTCTATAATTTTTTTGAGTAAGGTAGCCTGGCTATTGGCTCTAACAAAATTATGGCCGTCGTATTTTGCGCCATAATAAACATCATTATTCAGGTGATCGGTTAAAAAGCGCAGAGCCTGCATATAGATCATGAATTTCCCTGCATACACCAAATATTTTTTTTCAACTGCAGATAATTCATTTTCCATTTCGCTCAAATAACCATCGGCGATCGCTTTAAAATATTCATCTCTAATTTCAATTTTAGTAAGATCTTTTTCTTCTTCGCTGACTGGTGAAAGATAGGTTCGCATCATATCACCGAAATCGCTGATAAAATAACCGGGCATAACGGTATCGAGGTCTATTACACAAAGCCCCCGGTTATTTTTATCAAAAAGCACATTGCTTATTTTAGAATCATGATGTGTAACTTTTTTTTTGAAACCAGGATTATTGCTGATCTGCTCGCTTATTGACACGATCTCATATTGATTTTTCAGGAAACTGATAATTATTGCAGACTGTTTAATTCTTTCTTTATTACCTTCCTTTATTGCAGTTTCAAATTGAGCATATCTCAATGGTAAATTGTGAAAGTCAGGCAACGTGATTTTCAATTTATTAACCGGGAATGCAGAAAGCAAATTTGTAAAACGCCCAAACTGTTTAGCCGCTTCAAAGGCCTGCGATGGGGAAACGACAACATCTGTGGTATGAGAATTTTTTATAAATGGGAAGATCCTGAAATAGCCTTCATCTTTAATAAAGATCATTTCATCTCCTGCAATAGTTTTTCGGGGAGCAATGAATAAATAACCGGGATGCTGAGCTCTAAGATATTCACAGATCAATTGGATGTTAGTGGCAATATCAAAAGGTTGTTTAAATACATTATGATTGATCCGCTGAAGTATAAGATCATTTTCATTCTCGCTTATAAGCCATGTATTATTTATTAACCCACTGCCAAATGGTTTAACGGATGCGTTAGCGTCAATTCCAAATTCCTTAAAGATCGTCTCAAACATGATAAAGCGCCGCTTATTGAAGATGAAATTATAAAATGAAATCAATGAAAGTTCATGCAAGCGATTGCGGAAAAACTAAGGGATAATTTAAATAAAAAAGCTTTATCATTTGATAAAGCTTTTTACCGTGCCCGAGACTGGATTCGAACCAGCACATCCTTTCGGACGCTACCACCTCAAAGTAGTGCGTCTACCAATTTCGCCACCCGGGCAAGTTTTTCTATAAAAGAGTTTTTAAAAACTCTTTACCAACACCAGATTTCAAATACTTCTCCTTTATTCTTGCGGAAGCTCTGTCAGGAAATTCCTCAGAATATATCAATATAAAAGGTCCGTATGCCTTGGTTGATCTGTTTTCACCATTATTATGTTCGTCAATCCGTCTTTTCACATCATTTGTCATCCCTACATAAATATATTTTCGCGACAAACTTCTTATAGCATAAACAATAATCATCTTTCAATTTAAGAACTATTATGCGTCTACCAATCCTGCCTGCCGGCAGGCAGGATCGCCACCCGGGCAGATGGTTTAAAGTTCGAAGTTATTAACCTCAAACCTCAAACGTCGAACCTCAAACAATTAGGACTGCAAATGTAAGCGGTTTACTTTTTCAATACAATTCTGAATGTGGTTCCTTTTCCGGGCTCAGAATTTTTTACAAATATTTCTCCTTTGTGGTATTGCTGAATGATGCGTTTCGATAAACTAAGTCCAAGCCCCCAGCCTCTTTTCTTTGTTGTAAAGCCGGGCTTAAAAACTTTTTGTTGCATCGAAAGAGGAATGCCTTTGCCGGTATCTTTCAGATCAATGTTTACTTTATCAGGTAAATTCTCAATGTTGATCTTTATATCACCGGTTCCTTCCATCGCATCCAAAGAATTTTTTAAAAGATTTTCGATCACCCAATCAAACAAAGGCGGTGAGATGCTCGCAAAGATCTCTTTCTCGTTAGTATTAATAGAAAAGTTGACCTTTCCCGGCGCCCTTTTCTTCATATAATCCATCATCGTTGTTACCTGGCTTATTATATCATGCTTTTCTAATTGAGGCGAACTGCCGATTTTTCCAAAACGATCACTAACTAACTGAAGCCTGTTCACATCTTTTTCCAATTCAGGAACAATTTTGTTATTGTCGGGGTTTTGTTTCAGCATTTCCACCCAACCTTGTAGCGACGAAACAGGCGTTCCTAACTGATGTGCTGTTTCTTTGGCCATGCCTGCCCATACCTGGTTTTGTACCGATCTGTAGCTGCTTCTTAATGCCAGCAAGGTTATGATGATAAAAAGTCCGACGATGAACAATTGTACGATCGGGTAATAACGGACCTCGGTCAATAATGTTGATTCGCCATAATAATAGAGATTTTGCTCTGTAGAATCCGAAGGATTTGTCCATATGATCGGTTCATTTTTCGATTTAAAGCTTTTCAGTTTACTAGTTAAGTATGACCTGTCATTAGCAACTTTTATTGTATCAATATTAATAAACTGTATGATGCTGTCTTTTTCATCAGTTTCAATGATCGGCACATCATTCTGATTGTTCTGCATAATTTTAAATGGAAGCCTGGTGTCCGCTTCATTAGAGGCGGCTAAAATAAATTTACCTGCTTCCACCCATTCTTCCACCTTCTGTTTTTCCTCAATGGCTATTTTATTGGCGAGATAACGGGAATAAACGATAGTACCGCTTGCGATCAGGATGGCGATGATGGCTATCAGGGTCCGCCAGTTAATTATTTGCTGAAACATTTTCCGAATTTAATAAGGATAAACCGCATCCCTTATTTTTGAGCAAATTTTTTACAAACGATTGAACAGTTTACCCAAAGTCGCTATTGTTATCCTGAACTGGAATGGTCAATACTACCTTGAGAAATTTTTGCCCTCGGTATTGGCAACAGCTTACGATAATATGGAAGTAATTGTTGCTGATAATGGCTCTACCGATGAGTCAGTTTCTTTTTTACAGCAACATTTTTCACGAGTCAAATTGATCCGTCTTAGTGAAAACAATGGTTTTGCAAAAGGATATAATATGGCGCTGAAAAAGATCCAGGCTGATTATTATGCGATCATTAATTCAGATATAGAAGTGCAACAAGGCTGGTTAACACCTATTATTAATTTACTTGAGCAGGATAAATTGAATGCCGCCTGTCAACCCAAATTACTTTCATACAAGGATAAAAAGACATTTGAATATGCCGGTGGCGCAGGTGGTTGGCTTGATAGCTTTGGCTATCCATTTGCAAGGGGAAGAGTTTTTGATATATGCGAAGAAGACAAGGGGCAGTATGATACAACTGAAAGAGTTTTTTGGGTAACCGGTGCCGCAATGGTTATACGCAACAATGTATTTCATGAAATGAAAGGCTTTGATGAATACTTTTTTGCACACCAGGAAGAGATTGATCTTTGCTGGCGCATACAGCTTGCAGGGTATAAACTTTATTGTTGTCCTTCTTCAGTTGTTTACCATGTAGGCGGTGGCACATTGCCCCGTGGTAATTCACTTAAAACGTTTCTCAACTTTCGCAACAATCAAATAATGCTTTATAAAAATCTTCCATGGTCACAAAAATGGTGGAAGGTCCCGTTCCGTATTTTTCTTGATGCAGTGTCTGCCTTGAAAGGGCTTTTTATTGGCGATGGCGGCTATTTTCTTTCAATTTTAAGAGCCCATTTTTCATTTTTAAAATGGATATTATTCAGGAAAAGACAAAGCGTTTTCCCGGAAAAAAAGGTGGCAAAACCAGCTGGTCTTTATAAAGGCAATATTGTGTGGGAGCATTTTGTGAAGGGCAAAAAATATTTTTCGCAGTTCATAAAATAAATTCAATTTAATTACCGAACGCTTATTTTTGCAGCACAAATAACCAGATATGAAGTACCAGCAGGAATATCAAGCGGAACTCCAGAAAGTACACGACAGGGACTTTTCTCGAAATTGGACATCTTCTTCAGCATTTTTATTTTACCTGCAGGTGGCCTGTATAGTAGCTTTCGTTTTAGGTGGTTGTTATATGCTTTACACCAAGCGTTTTGATAAGCCCGAAGTGAAAGTGCAGGAAAGCACCTTATACACTCCCAAATACAAATAAGGGGTTCAAAAATTTTTTTCAAAAGGGCTCGTTGCTTATTTTTGCAGCCCTCAAGTTCTTTTATTGGTTTAAGAAACAAGCGGAAGTAGCTCATTTGGTAGAGCACGACCTTGCCAAGGTCGGGGTGGCCGGTTCGAGCCCGGTCTTCCGCTCAGAAGTCCATCAGTTTTCGCTGGTGGATTTTTTTTCTTTGGCCTTCGAAGCTTAAGATTTCGGTGCATAATTTAGCAATGAAAGGCATACAACCGCCCCGGTGGTGGAACTGGTAGACACGCAGGACTTAAAATCCTGTGACCCGCAACGGTCGTAACGGTTCAACTCCGTTCCGGGGCACAATAAAAGCGACGAAAGTCGCTTTTTCTTTTATGTACTTTACCTACATATTGTATTCTGAAAAATGTAACCGTTATTATATTGGTTATGCCTCAGATGTTGTTGCCAGACTTGAACGACATAACGCTGGTAAAGTAACAGCCACAAGAAATTGTTTTCCTTACCAGATCAAGGCGATAAAAGAATTTCAATCAGAACTTGAAGCAAGAAGAGAAGAACTTCGGTTAAAGAAACAGAAAAGTCGAAAATATCTTAAATGGCTGATTGCAGGGAATTGATAGATACGTCCCGATTAATATCGGGATGACCCGCAACGGTCGTAACGGCTCAACTCCGTTCCGGGGCGTTATAGAAGTGACGTAAGTCGCTTTTTCTTTTATGACCCACAACGGTCAGTATCCCGATTCAATCGGTGTCCTAGGCACTAACTTGGTCGCTTTTTTGTTTCCAATTTCTTCCCATTTTTTGATCGCTTTATTCAATATTTCTTTTTGAGCAGTTCCTATTTTCCTGTCAAAATCTTTCAGCATTTCCTTCTCCTCATTTTTCTTTGGCAGATCTTTTATGTATTGCTTTATCTTTTTTTTGAGAATAAAATGATCCTGAAAGCTACCCAGGTAATTTAGCGTTCTGTCAAGAACTTTCATGTTAATAAAACTTTCAGCCAGAACCTTCGGACAAATTTTTAACCAGTAATAAAGATCTTTAAGTTGCTTTCTTATTTCATGTGCATTTTTATGAAAATGCTTAGCCAGGCTTCTTACCTTTTTTATTTTCAAAGCTGATAGTTGAATGATTCTTTCAGAAATTTCTGCATCACTACCCGCAAGTAATTTAAATTGTTCATTAAAAATATCCGGCTCCTGTTCATTGAACCTTATAGCATCTTGCTTTGCCCATTTCCTTGTAAGCGACTTGTTGACAGATAAATATTCTTTGAAAAAAATAAATGATAAGAATTCTTTTCGCTCCAACTTTCTTATCAAAGTGAGCGACATGTCATAATCCCTCAGCCTTCCGAATGATTTGAACAATGCACATATTTTTGAAAACGATTCTTTCCACTCTTCACCGGCAAACTGCTGTTTCAAACGCAAATAACTCCTCATTTTTTTTACTGCAACACGCAGATCGTGTATGGAGATTTTTGTCGGCCTTTTGCGACTGAGTATAAGATTGTCATTGAAAACTTTTTCTTGTTGAAGCCAATTCTTTAATATTAGATTACTTCCTTCCATTTGTATAAAGGAATACAAAGTTCCCTCAATTTTCATTGAAATAGGTTAGAAAAATAAACAAATCGGACTGCTAGTTGTAAGAATAATCTATCCGGCCCTGGAGCTGTTTGTCTTTGTTGAACAAAGCCTCTTTTGTTTTTAATCCTTTTTCGTCAAATAAATATCGCCATGTAAGATAGCCAAGATTGTTGCCGGAAGTTGTCGTTATCTTCTGGATCACCCGGTCGTTATTGTCATATTCAAACAAATAATCGGGCAATAAACGGTTTGCTTTATAGTTGAAACGAACAATATCTGTAAGACGATTTCTATCATCGTAATAATAATAAACAGGATCTGCTAACACACCGCGTTTGAAATTTCTTTCTTCTGTTACATTCCCACTCTCATCAGTAACAAATCTTACTTCCATGCTATCAGTTTTATTGATGATTCGCCACATTTTATCAAGCTTACCATCTTTATAAAGATATTGATGAGTTTCAGTTTGTGAAAAATCACCACTGCTATCGGCATCAGTTGCGGAATTGCTGATAGAAATTATTCTTCCATTTGCATCATAGGAATATGTGCTGGTGCTTTTAACATTTAATGTTGAATCAACTGCACTGACCAATAAACCACCTTCGTTAAAACTATATTTTAAGGTTGAGATAGCTTTGTTGTTGTTCGTTGTAACCTTCAGTACCGTTCCATTTATTTCCCCCACTTCACTAAAATCAGGAGTGGCTGCGCCCTCAGGTGTAATACCCCTGGCTGTAACTTTTTTGACGTTGTTAGCCGTATATGTTTTCATGAGCCGGGTGATATCGGCTGCTGCCACAAGATCCTTATAATAATATTGGGAATTGGCGTGGAAAAATAATAACAATAACAATAGAAATGGTAGTTTCTTCATTGGAATGAATTTCAGTTCAAAAGTACTTCAAACTCTCTGTAACGAAAAACAAATGCTGTTAAGGGTTTCTTGTTTATTTTTAAGAAAAAATTAAAGGTGAGTCATACCCCGCTGAGGAAAGACACTAATTGTCTGAATTGTGGCGCTACGGTATTGGGGCGTTATTGCCAGGCTTGCGGACAAGAAAATACAGAGCCAAAGGAAACTTTCTGGCATATGTTCACACATTTTCTTTATGATATCACGCATTTTGACGGAAACTTTTTTGTTACGCTGAAAGACCTGTTATTTAAACCAGGCTTCTTATCTAAGGAATATATGCTTGGTCGCAGGAAGAAATACCTTCATCCTGTGCGGATGTATGTTTTCACTTCAGCCGTTTTCTTCCTTGTATTCTTTTCTTTGTTTCATGTTTCCGAAAACGATGTATCTGTAAACAATAAAAGAGGCAAAGTAGAAGAAGGATTTAGTACGGTAAAAGAAGAAGCGTTTAAGAATGCAAAAACAAAAGAAG
>DASYQG010000249.1:0-8848 GCA_036005825.1 Chitinophagaceae bacterium
AGTAATGACTGGCAGCTTCTTCATTCTTTCCTGGGTTTTTTGGACAGGCATTTTCATAAAGACATAGAATCAATAACTATTTTATATCGTGATTAGTATTATCTAACTAAACAAATATTGAAGCTTTAAGCTTTTGTGAACCTGGGACATAGCCAACCAGACCAAGTATAATGAGACCACCAATCGACTTCAGCGAATCTTATAAGTTAATTAGCAACACCGAGCTATTGAACATTCTGGACCATCCCGGCGATTATCAACCATTGGCGGTTGAAGCAGCAAAGAACGAGTTGTTGAAGAGACAACTTAGTGAAACAGAAATTAAAGAAGCAAGAGAACCAATCATTGCCAAACAAATACAAAAAGAAAAGCAGCGAGAAAAAACCAAAGAAATTGAGAATAAATTAAAAACTGCAGGATACACCTTAATTGATACATTGAATCCGATTCAAACTGGCATTCCGTCAACAGAAAAGATCATTAGGTTAATTGTAATTGTTTTTGGAGGTCTTTTTCTTTACCAGCTCATAAAAGATTTCAAGGTACATATGTTGTTTATAAAAGACATCCCGAGATTTCCATTTGAAAGCACTTTATATCTCGCACCCCTCATACTTTTACCAATAGCAATATTCACTTTTGGGAAAAAAATCAGGATCGGTTGGTTTCTTTTAGCAATCTTCCTGGTATTCTCTACGGTTGGCGTGCTATGGGTATTAATTCAATATTTTCTATTGGGGCCCCCAGGTAATTCTGGATTAGACAGATTTTTTCCCCATCCTTCCATTTCGACACTGATCATTCAATTAATTTTTTTTGGAGGAACACTTTATACTATCTGCAAGCAAAATATGAGGAATGAATTTTCGATAAGCGAAAATAAAATGTTAGCAACTATCATTATTACAGGAGTATTAACTTTTTTTCTTACTTATACAAATTCATGACCCGATAATATGCGAGCCGTAACAGCCCCACAGGGCTGAACCATAGTTACAATTATTCTTAAACTGAAATAAGCAAGCGGGAAGGCTAATTATAGGTACGAAGTTTGAATCATTTTTAAAAAGAAATAACTTCAACTTAAAAATAATTTTATGAAACAGATAAAAAAAGCCAAACAATTTATACTATTGACAGGTTGTTTTTTACTTTTAGTTTTTGTTATTACCAGCTCATTCGTCTGGCAAGCATCTTCTCCCGCTTCACAGGATGCAATAGCCCAGGCCATCAATAATGACAGGTGGGATTTTGCAGCAGACTATGCCTATCCTTCTTATGGTAAGTCAAGAAACATAACAGGCAGTTATTATGTGCAATGCCGTAAGGATACATTAATTGTTGCCCTGCCTTATTATGGCAAACTCAATTCTCCTGCCGGAGCCAGCAACGAAAATCCATTGGATTTTAAATCCACAAATTTTAAACTTACCAAAGAAGTTAGAAAAAAAGGTGGTTGGCTGGTAACGATCAAGTCGCCAAATTCAGAGGTTCAATCCATGAGCTTTACTTTTTTCGATAATGGTTCTGCACAGGCAAATTTTACAATGACGAATCGGTCGGGGATCAATTTTTCTGGAAAGATAGCAGCAGTTAAATGATCGTCAGATAAACAAAACTTGAATTATTACAGGTTGTACATAAATTCGCTGTATGACCAAAACCCGACTCGAAGCATTCAGCGACGCGGTAATTGCGATCATTATTACCATTATGGTGCTGGAATTAAAAGTGCCGCATGATACTAGTTTTGATGCATTGATGAAGTTATGGCCTATATTTCTGAGCTATGCTGTAAGTTTTATCATACTTGGCATTTACTGGGGCAATCATCATCACCTTATTCATACAATTAAAGAAGTAAGAGGCGGCATTTTATGGGCCAACCTCCATTTGCTTTTCTGGCTCTCACTTATTCCTTTTGCTACAGAATGGATGGGTGAAAATCATTTTGAAAAAAATACAGTGGCTGTTTACGCATTACTTGCTGATCTCTGTGGTATCGCTTATTATATCTTATTAATGGTAATTAAAGATTGCAATCGTGACAACACCGCATTACTTGAAGTGCTGAGAAAACAATCAAGAAAAGGAACACTGTCCTGCATACTTTATACTGTCGCTATTGGTGCATCATTTATTAGTGCAAAGCTTGGCGGAGCTCTTATTATCCTTGTTGGCATCATGTGGCTGATACCTGACAGGAATATTGAACGTTCAATAAAATAATTTATCTGCTTAATTCTTTTACGTATTGATAGATGGCTTCCTGTGCAGCTATTGGGGACTTGGTAACTGGTGAAGATATTCTTTCATTTGAATAATCTGATTTCACCATCACTGCTTTCTTCGTATCGTCGAGTTGCAATTGAAGTATCTGCATCAATTCCTGCTTCAATTTTTCATCAGTCACGGGGAATACCACTTCGATCCGGCTTTGAAGGTTGCGGCTCATCCAATCAGCGCTGCCCATATATATTTCCGGCTCGCCATTATTATAAAACATGAACACTCTTGCATGTTCCAAATAACGGTCAACGATCCTGCGTATGGTAATATTCTCGCTTTGTTTTTTAATCCCCGGTGCCACACAGCAAATACTGCGGGCAATCAATTCGATCTTTACTCCTCCATTGCTCGCTTCATATAATTTTTCGACCATCTCCCTTTCCTGCAGATTATTTACTTTAATGGTGATCTGCGCAGGCAACCCGGCTTTTGCATTTTCAATTTCCCGATCGATCATTTTATTAAACCGCTTTATCATGTTGAATTGTGAAACAAGCAACTGCTTAAAATTTATCTTACCAAATTGTTCCGGTTGCAACCTCGATTGCAAATAGCTAAATAATTGCTGCAGGTCATCACTGAACCCTCCTGTCAGCGGATCTTTCTTGCATGTAAAGAAAACATGATCAGTATAAAATTTTGCTGTCGATTCATTGAAATTTCCGGTAGCAAGCAATGAATAGTTTTGCATTTTCCCTTCCTCAAATCTTTTTACCAATGCAATTTTCGCATGCACTTTTAACCCGGGGATGCTGTTGATGATCTTCACACCGGCAGCTTTCATTTTCTTTGACCATCGCAAATTGTTTTCCTCATCAAATCTTGCTTTTAATTCAACAAACACCGTAACTTTTTTTCCATTCTTTGCTGCGCTGATCAGCGCATTCACTATATGAGAATTAGCAGCAACACGATACAAAGTGATATAAATTTCTTTTACAGCCGGATCAATGGCAGCTTCATTAAAAAACCGAAGAATATAATTATAGGAATGATAAGGCAAATGCAAAAGCCGCTCTCCTTCGCTGATGATCTTAAATATAGAATCATGATTGGAAAAACCCGGATGCGGAATAGCCGGCCAGTTTTCATAGGTCAGCATTTTATTCGTTGGGTTTGGCAGACCACCCATATCCTTCAGGTTATGATATCTTCCACCTTCTACCATCTCATCATCGGGTAGAGAAAAATATTTTTTTATGAACTCTCTTATATCAACAGGCATTTTGCCATCAAATAAAAATCTTGTAGCTGGTCCGATATCTCTTTTGGTTAACTGTTTTTCTATTTTATCTGCAATATCACCGGCAAACTCATCTTCCAAATTCAGTTCCGCATCACGGGTAAGTTTCACACTATAGGCACCGTGAATTTTATAGCCCGGAAATACTTCTTTTAAATTCTCACGGATAACATCATCTAAAAAAAGCAGGTAATTTTTTTCAGCCAGTTTTTGCAATACCGTAAATCTTGATAGCTGATCCGAAGGAATATTTAATAACGCATACGCAGGCTCGCCGGGTTCATTCAGTGACTCTATGTGAACAATAAAATACAAGTAATTGTTTTCCAAAAAAACATTTTCCTGGTTCTCTTTTTTTAAAATAATTGGCTGAAGAAAGGATAATACTCTTGACAAAAAGTATTCCCTGATAGATTCTTTATGTTCCGTATTGATCGCATCACCGTAATACAGGTAGATACCATTTTCTTTTAACCCAGGTAAAATTTGTTTTGTCAAAATGCGTCCAAAGTCTTCCAGTTGTGCCTGCACCATTTTTTTTACTTCACTAACAAGGTCTTCCGGGTATTCTTCACGCAGTTCGATCTTTTTACTCTTAATACTTGTAAACGCATAAATAGAAGGCATTCGAACTCTGAAGAATTCATCAAGATTGGATGAAAAGATAGATAAGAATTGAATGCGACTATAAAGTGGCACCGATTCATCTGCAGCTTCCAGCAACACACGATGATTAAAACTCAGCCAGCTTAGATCCCTGTTTAAAAAAGTAAATTCTTTCGCCATTCTGTTCGTTATTGCTCTCTAAGATAGGGGATAATTGGATTTGTTGAGGTTAAGAATTAATGCTTGGAACTTTACCGTTAAAAGGATATCACTGCCATGATAAAACATTCGCCAATACAATTTACCCAGAATGTATTTGCAAAAGTTTTGTGTAAATTGTTTCGCAAATACAAGAGTTAGCGGTAATTTTATTGGCATCTCATGAAGTCAGCTATTTTTTTATTTTTATTCGCATCAATTATTTCTTCTTGTGCCGACGGTAACAAACAAAAGTCCAAAAGTACGGCTCGCGAAGATTCGTCCGCTATCGGAGAAACACACCCTAATGACCTATTCAAGAATAATTGTTCGATGTGTCACTCATACAACAAAGAACTACCCACTGCGCCAGCTATTATTAGCTACAATGTTGACAGCATCTTGAATTTTTACGATGGTAAATCGAGAAGAGATAGTATTTGGCAACAACATAAGAAAATCCACTTGACAAGAAACGAGTGGAAAAGAATAGCGATACAAGTGCAGCCGGGAGATGTTTTTAAAAAATAAAACTACCGCTAACATATGGTTTGCCGCAAACCTGCATACTATTGGCCTCGCCGTTTAATAAAATATATTTGTAGTGCGGCTCGGCCGGAGGCTCAAAAAGATCGACGCCCTGCGGCAAGCCCTGGACGTTGTGCGTCATTATATGCGATTCCTCCTATTAACACTTACCTTATCAATTTTATTTGCAAACCTTGCAACCGGACAAACCATGCAAACAGTTATTGAAAATCTCGTTAGACATAAACTTATCGAAAATGAGTATAAAAAAGATGTAGAGCTAATCCTTACACGGCAGGAGGACACTTCAAAAACTGCGATTCTAAGTGCTTTGATGTATGTTGAAATGATAAAAATGGTTGGAAGAGAACGTATCGGTGGAGACGTCGATTCCATGGCACAATATTTAGACATGGCTTTAATGGAATCAATAGACCAAAAAAATTCAACGAACCTTTTTGAATATTTATCCAAAATAAATTTCTCGGGTCTTATAACTGATAGTCAATATGCCGAATTCAAAACAAACATTGAAAAGAATAATTACCCAACTAAGTTGATGCTGATATTAGACTTGTTACAGAAAACTACTTACTCCGATATTGTTAACCCGGCAATTTTAGGACAAAAAGAAAAGAAATATCTAACAAGCATGGAAATCGATGACGCCATTACAGGCTGGCAAAAAGCAGGCATCTTAAATCATTTAACCAAAGAACAAATCGCCGAGACAAAGAAAAAAGCACTTGCTTCAAATAATGAAAACCTAAATGATGTGCTAATAAACTTTCCGGATGTTGTTCACTGGTTTGACACAGAACTTGAAAATTTAAAAGATCCCTACGCTGAACTTCTGCAAAAGTTTTTAAGTATTTCTCATGGAGTTTTTAAACCAACGAATATTTCAGACAATTTCAGTAATCCCGGAAAAAATAAAGTAACGGTAAAATTCTCATTGAATAACAAAAATTACTCAAAGGATTTCAAAGTACAAGATGATTGGATTGACGCTGACTTTTTTGATTTTGTAAAACAGACAGTAACTGAAAACAAACTCGCCGGACAATTCTATGAGCTTTATGAAGGTGGACAAGGCGGAATTATTATATTCCTTACAACAAAACAGCATCAATATTTAAAGACGAATAAACTTGTTGTTTTCGCAGAAGATTATAAAGCAGACGACGAATAACGAATGCACAAAAATTGCATTCCTGCTATTGGGGCTGGACGCAATGCGTCCGTCATCTTCGGTTTGCTGTCCAGCTTTTTGTCAAACTTGACGGAATACTATTTACGCCGTTGTTTGTGTTCAAAAAAAAATCAAGAAAGTAAATTGCACCAACAACCGACCTATTATTAATCCCGATTGTTAGTACACCATACACAAGTCTATGCGGGCATACCGAGATGGCGTAAATTGGATAAAAGAAATTATAAACAAAACAAGAATAAATTAAGGTGAAAACATATTTTGTTGACTCATTTACGAATGAACCTTTTAAAGGAAATCCCGCAGGAGTTTGCCTGTTAGACAAAGAATTAAGCAAAGAAAAAATGCAACTTATTGCAAAAGAAATTGGTTTTTCAGAAACAGCGTTTGTAAAAGAGAATACTAAAAACAACACCTATGGTATTCGATATTTTTCACCCAAAAAAGAAATCCCGTTGTGCGGGCACGCCACACTTGCTTCTTCAAAAATTATTTTTGACAATACTGACCTACTGAAGATCATTTTTTTGACAGGCGAAAATGTGGAATTAACTATTAAAAAAGAAAATGAAAATATTGTAATGAGTTTCCCTGTTTATGATACAACTTCATTAACGGTACCAACTACAATGTTGGTCGCTTTGGGAATAGAACAAGTAACAAAAACCTCCTATAGTCCCAATAATAAAATTATAATCTTAGAGATCAGCGATGCTCATACACTTGGTGCATTGAAACCCGACTTTGATGCTTTAGTAAGATCATATGACAATATCAATGGAGTTCTGGTAACAGCGCCTTCAAATAACATTGACTATGATTTTCATTATAGATATTTTTGGCCCTGGGCAGGAACAAACGAAGACCCGGTAACAGGTGGCGTGCAAACTTTCCTGGCAAAGTATTGGGCTGAAAAATTGAATAAGAAAAGACTAAAAGCATTTCAATCATCTGAAAGAACAGGCGTCATGACTGTTGAATTAGAAGATGACAAAGTTTTAATATATGGGAATGCTGTAATTGTTTTGGAAGGAGATCTTAAAATTTAATAGCTGCTAGTATGCTGATCCAAACACTCAAATTATTATTTGATCGGGACCTTAAACGGTTGAGAGCTGAAATTGATATGTACAACAATGAGCAAGCTCTTTGGCATATAGAAAAAAATATTGCAAATTCTGCAGGTAATTTATGCCTGCATTTAGTTGGGAATCTGAACACCTATATTGGTGCAACAATTGGCAAAACAAATTACATAAGAAACAGGGAGCAGGAGTTTTCATTGAAAGGGATCCCTAAAACAGAATTATTAAAACAAATCGATCAAACCATCATCGTGGTAAATAGTTCTCTTGACAATCTTACGGAAGATGATCTGGCGAAAGAATATCCAATTCTGGTTTTTTCAGAGAAGACAACAACGGAGTACTTATTAATACATCTTACGACACATTTGACATATCATCTTGGACAAATCAATTACCACAGAAGACTTTTAGATAACTAAGAAAAACAGCAGACAACACCAGGTCTTGCTTTTATACCACCTCTCCCTCCAGATCATAATCATAAGCCTTGATAATCTTTGCATTTACAAAATCACCGATCGGAAGTTTTTTAGAAGAATGGATCACCACTTCATTATCTACTTCAACAGAATCAAATTCAGTACGGCCAAGGTAGCGGCCAGCTTCTTTTTTATCAATAATTACTTTATAGACCTTATTTACTTTTTGCTGATTAAGTTCAAACGAAATCTCCTGCTGCACTTCCATTACTTCCTGTGCTCTTCTCTCCTTTTCATCAGATGGCACATCGTCAACCAGGTCATAAGCAGAAGTTCCTTCTTCATGCGAATAAGTGAAGATGCCAACACGATCAAATCTTTGTTTTTGCAAAAACATTTTTAATTCTTCCACATCATCTTGTGTTTCCCCGGGAAAACCGGCGATCAAGGTCGTACGCAAACAAATGCCCGGCACTTTTTCTCTTACTGCGACTATCAGCTCTTCCATTTCTTCTCTTGTGATCTGCCGCTTCATTGCCCTGAGCATATTGTTTGCCGCATGTTGCAAAGGCATATCGAGATAGTTACAAATATTTTCTCTTTCTCTCATTACGTCTAATATCTCCAACGGAAATTTTGAAGGATATGCATAATGTAAACGTATCCATTGCAATCCTTTTACATCAGCTAAGCGATGTAAAAGATCGGCAAGCATTCTTTTTTTGTAAATATCAAGACCATAATAGGTAAGCTCCTGTGCGATCAGCATTACTTCCTTTACACCACGTCTTACCAACCCTTCCGCTTCTTTTACAATTTCTTCAATGGTTTTACTTACATGCCCGCCACGCATAAGAGGAATGGCACAGAATGAACAAGTACGATTACAACCTTCGGAGATCTTTAGATAAGCATAATGCTGCGGAGTTGCCAATAATCTTTCGCCGATCAATTCAGTTTTATAATCAGCTTCAAATTGTTTTAAGATAAGCGGCAGCTCCATTGTACCAAACCATGCATCCACACCGGGAATTTCTTTTTCTAAATCATCTCTGTAGCGATGGCTTAAACAGCCAGTAACATAAACTTTATCAAGCCTGCCACGATTTTTCAGATCAACCTGCTCAAGTATTGTATTGATCGATTCTTCTTTTGCTTTTTCAATAAAGCCACAAGTATTTACAACAACAATATTGTGATCTGACTTTTTGTTCTCATGCACAACATCTATCTCATTGGCCAGCAACTGGCCACTCAGCACTTC
>DASYQG010000250.1:0-16172 GCA_036005825.1 Chitinophagaceae bacterium
ATCCCGCTGGAAATATTATCAGGATTATATTTTTTCTGAAAATGAAGTGTACATAATTCAACACATACGATCAACACATTTGCTTTTTTATCCGACTTGCAAATTGCATCGGCAAGTTTTAATCCATGAATAGCCGCATAACAGCCCATGAAATTTATAGAAGTTCGCCAGGTGGTAGCAGGCAAATTCAGCAATTCTATTAATTCAAGATCCAGACCGGGAGCACTCATGCCCGTGCAACTAACCGTTATAAGATGAGTGACAGGCTGATCTTTAAAATCAGCAAGACAATCATTGATAGCTTTTAATGATAACGGAGCAGCATGTTCCCGAAAATTTTTCATTCTTTTTTCAATAGAAGGCACAGGTTCCAGGTTTTCTGTCGGCGTAAAGAATTGCCATTCGTCTGCTGAAACGCTGTAATCCGGTAAAACAGAATAACGGGTTTGAATGCCACTATGTTTATAAAGGAATCTTAATTTCCTTTTTTCAGTTTCGTTTATTGCATAAACACGGCTCATAAACTCAAAGATCTTTTGTTGTTCATGCCGGTATTCCGGTAAAGCCGTTCCTATTGATACTATTTTACTCAAACCACCTCCATATTAATAAGATCAAAAATGAAATATTTGTACAGGTTGCAGCCAGCCAATTCATCTTCATGGTGTTCTTGAAATTCGCTTGCTGGTAATTTTTATGAACCAATACAAACCATCTGATGAAATAAACGATAACGGGAATGAAAAAGATGCCGATCATCAATAATTGATTCCCTTGTTTTTTACCGATAAAAAACTGTGCCATGAATATCCATGCCAACATGTAAACCAACGCACAGAAAATAAAGGTTCCTTTATACCCCAATTTATAACTAATAGTGCTAACCCCATCCTGAAAGTCTTGCTTGTGCTGATATATCTGTGTTAATGGATAAAAACCTCCAACTAATAATGAACATATCACCATGCCTTGCCACGGAACTGTTAAACTGTGGTTTCTATTACTTCCATAATATACCAACCAAAAAGTAACCGCACCCTGGAAAGCGATCACCACAAGATAACCGAGGTAGGGAAATTTTTTTAAGCGAATACCACGATAACTATAAGCTTTTGATGCGCCGATATAAAATAGCATAACCAGGGTGAAAATGGGGCTAATTATTAAACTCAACAAAATACCAATTGTATCTAAAACAATAGTGACCCAAAAAAGTTGGCGGGATGGAGGTGGTGGTTTTTCGAGACCACCAATACTTTCTGTATCCCTGTCCATATAGCTATTATAGCCATTACTGGCAGGGTAAATAATAAAATGAAGAATGATAAATATTAACACGGCATTCACCCAGTTGATCTCCGTCACTTGTGCCAATGCAAAAAAATAGATAGGGGAAAGAAAAAAAGAGAAAGGAATTCTAAGCAGTTTTATGGTGGAAGAGCTGATCATAAATCATTGAAGTTAAAGCAATGAAAATTACTCAATAATTAGGCCGTTCAGTGTCAAAACAACTACTGACACTTATCCACATTGCAAAGGATGGAAGAATGCCAGACGTCTAATTGTGAGAAATGGTCAGAATCACGGACTTTATAAAATATTTCATTGCATATTTAAACGAAAAACTTTTGGCAGCAAAACCGCTCCGGGCTATCTTTGCCATCCCAAAAAATGATGTCGAAACGGCTCATTTGAAAGGAACGGATCGGTAGTTCAGTTGGTTAGAATGCCGCCCTGTCACGGCGGAGGTCGCGGGTTCGAGTCCCGTCCGGTCCGCAAAAGAAAAGGAGGCCGTCCCGATTCAATCGGGATCCGGTCCGCTAAGAGATGAAGTTATCCCGATCAAGTAGGGATAGTATTGACGAGATTGACCTTTGAAACTAAACTAACTGCCCGGTGAGTATATCACTTGGGCAGTTTTTATTTTTTAAAAGTAAAAATTATTACCAATGCAGAAAAGAAAAGTGAGGAACGCCTGGTTATTTATTTCATCATTGTTAGTTGGTTTATTTTCCTTTCCAATTGCGTTTGCAAAATCAGTAGAAAAAAGCGCCACTCAATTCAAGAACACCGTATCAAATCTTAGCGTTAATGATTTTGTACCTACCATTCCGTCCGCGGTCTCGGTATATGATAGCCTAAAGTTGAATTTGGCTGGACTCAACCGAAAGGCATTTGAATTGGCCCAACAGGGATTTGAAAAACTTAAACAACAGGGCACTATTTTAAACGACCATGTAATTTCCATTATTGATTTTAGTTTACCCAGCACCGAAAAAAGATTGTATGTAGTTGATCTTAAAAACTACCAGGTCCTTTACAGGACATATGTGGCACATGGAAAAAATTCGGGTAAAGAAACGGCCAATTCTTTTTCCAATAGTCCATCTTCCAATAAGAGCAGCCTTGGCTTTTACAAAACACTTGGCACTTATATCGGCAAGCACGGTTATTCCCTCAAATTGGAAGGACTTGAAAAAGGCATCAATGATAATGCATACGAAAGAGCTATAGTAATGCATGGAGCGGACTATGTAAATCCTGATTACATTCCAAAACTTGGTTATATAGGAAGAAGCCAGGGTTGTCCTGCCGTTGCACCGAAGGAAGCAACTCCAATAATCAATACTATCAAAGACGGCTCTTGTCTTTTTATTTATTCACCAAATACAGCTTATCAACATCATTCTTCAATTCTTAGCTGAAACAAGTAAAGTTTAGTTTCAGGACTCTCAATCTTTATCTTTGCGCATTAATTAAAAAATATGCTCAAAGTTGGGGTTTTCGGTGTCGGTCATCTTGGAAAATTTCATTTAAATAACTGGAAAGAAATTCCCGGCGTTGAATTGGTTGGCTTTTATGACCCCGATGATACAAATGCAAATGAAGTAGTTGCCAAATACGGATTAAAAAGATTTGAGGATGCCAATGCACTATTAAATGAGATCGATGCTGCCGATATTGTAGCTCCCACTGATCATCATTTTAACCTTTGTGAAAAAGCAATCAAAAAGGGTAAACATGTTTTCGTTGAAAAACCTTTGGCCCAAACAATGGACGAAGCGCATGCTCTTGTAAAACTGGTAAAAGAATCCAATGTAAAGCTCCAGGTAGGTCATGTAGAAAGATTCAATCCTGCATTTCTTGCAGTGAAAGACCTGAAGTTAAACCCGATGTTCATTGAGGTGCACCGGTTGGCACAATTCAATCCAAGAGGAACCGAAGTAAGTGTGATACTCGACCTGATGATCCATGATATTGATATCATTTTAAGCATTGTAAAAAGTGATGTAAAATTTATTTCGGCCAGCGGTGTAGGTGTGATGACGGAAACACCGGATATTGCCAATGTAAGAATTGAATTCAATAATGGTTGTGTTGCTAATCTTACTTCATCACGGATCTCCATGAAAAAAATGCGGAAGATCCGCGTTTTTCAAAAAGATGCTTATATCGGTATCGATTTTCTTAACAAAAAGTCAGAGGTCATAAAATTAAAAGACCAGGAAACAGACGATGCAAATGTTTTCACCTTTGATATTGAAACGTTGAGTGGTAAAAAAAGCATTGCTATATCCAACCCGCAGATACCGGAAGTAAATGCAATTAAGAAAGAGCTGGAAGAATTTAAAAATGCGATCGAGAAAAATACAAGAACGATCGTTTCTGAAATTGATGGACTGATGGCCATGGATGTGGCACACCAGATTTTACAAAAGATAGGTAATAATGTGATCACACGCTGATGAAGCAAACCAAACCCATTCATATCGCCTGGTATGTTTTCTCTGATTTTTTGATGGCCTCACTGGCATGGGGCATTATGTATTTTCTGCGTAAATATTTTTTAGGGCTTACTGTCAGTGAAGACGGCGAATTAGCGATCGACGATAATTTCTGGTTAGGTATCACACTGGTTCCATTAGGGTGGATAATACTTTATACGTTGGTTGGCTCCTACCGTTCCCTGTATAAAAAATCAAAATTGCAGGAGATAACTACTGTATTTATCTGTAGCCTGATCGGTTCGGCATTTCTCTATTTTGCAATTATCCTTAACGACATCCAGGATGAAAATATATCTTATAAATACTATTACATCGCTTTCTTTACTTTACTGACAATACATTTATTGCTAACGATCTTTGGCCGTCTAATTATTTTGAACATAGCAGAAAAGCAACTGCGATCAGGAAATATCTTTTTTAATACATTAATGATCGGCAATGATGAAGCTGCCATAAAAATTTATAATGATACCGAAAAAGGTTTTCACAATATCGGTTACAGGTATATTGGTTTTGTAAGTACTGCAGTCAATGGTAACCACAATATCAGAAAATATATACCTGAATTAGGCCGCATCGACCAACTAGAAAAAGTTATTGATGAAAATAATGTAAAGCAGGTGGTGATCGCATTGGAAAAATCCGAACAGGCAGGAATGGAAAAGATCATTGACCGGTTGAGTGAAAAAGATGTTGAGATAAAGATCCTTCCTGATACATTGGATATTTTATCAGGCTCAGTAAAAACCAGCAATGTTTTTGGAGCAGTTCTAATTGACCTGCATACTGGTTTAATGCCTGCTTGGCAACAAAACATCAAGCAAGTACTTGATATAATGATCGCAGGTCTTTTTCTTATTATTCTATCACCATTGCTTCTTTATATTGCGATCAGGGTAAGCCTATCATCAAACGGTCCGATTATTTATAAACAAGAACGTATTGGGTATAAGGGCAAGCCTTTTATGATGTATAAGTTCAGGTCTATGATCGTTGACGCGGAAAAAGAAGGGCCATCGCTTTCATCAGCAAAAGACCAACGCATCACTGCCTGGGGAAAAATTATGCGGAAATGGCGTATCGACGAATTGCCACAACTTTGGAATATTATCAAAGGAGAAATGAGTCTTGTTGGGCCAAGACCAGAAAGAAAATTTTATATCGACCAGGTCGTTGCAAGATCTCCTTACTATAAATATTTGTTGAAAGTAAAACCTGGTCTAACTAGTTGGGGCATGGTACAATTCGGTTATGCAGAAAATGTAGAAGAAATGATCGAGCGGAGTAAGTTTGATCTTCTTTATATCGAAAATATTTCATTGGCTCTCGATTTCAAAATAATGATCCATACGTTGAGGATTATCTTCCTTGGAAAAGGAAAGTAATTGAGATTTCGCATTGCCGATTTAAGATTTTATTTTTGAAGAAATTCTATCCTTTTGAGAAAAATCCTTTTCCTATTACTCGTAGCTCAAAGCTCATGGCTCGCGGCTTTCTCCCAATACTGGCAGCAACAGGTCAATTTCACTATTGATGTTTCACTGAACGACAAGGATCATGCTTTAGATGGATTTGAAAAGATCGAATACATCAACAATTCCCCGGACACTTTAAAATTTATTTGGTTTCATCTTTGGCCGAATGCATATAAGAATGATAAAACCGCATTTACTGATCAAACATTGGAGAATGGTAATACTAAATTTTATTTCTCAAACAAAGAAGATCGGGGATATATCAATAAACTAGAATTCAGGGTAAATAACCAAACCGCCGCAACAGAAGATCATCCGCAGCATATTGATATCATAAAACTGGTATTGCCTTCACCATTACCACCGGGAGAAAAAATAATTATCACAACTCCATTTCATGTAAAGCTTCCTTACAACTTTTCCCGTGGCGGGCATGAAGGCGATACCTACCAGGCCACTCAGTGGTATCCGAAACCAGCAGTGTATGATAAGAAAGGCTGGCATCCTATCACCTATCTTGACCAGGGAGAATTTTACAGCGAGTTTGGAAATTTTGATGTTCGTATCACCTTACCTAAAAACTATGTAGTGGCTGCAACCGGTGACCTGCAAAACGAAGATGAAAAAAATTGGTTGGTAAACAGATCCTCATTTACCTGGCAACCACAAAAAGAAAAAATAAAAACTAAATACGGCCAGACACAAACTAAAACTCATTTATATCCTTCGTCATCTTCTGAATTAAAAACTCTAAAATATATTCAAAATAATGTCCATGATTTTGCATGGTTTGCCGATAAACGTTTTATTGTAGACCATGATACTTGTAAACTTGCTTCAGGAAAAATTATTGACGCTTATACATTCTATACTCCGTCGCAAAAAGAATCATGGAAAAATAGTTTACAAACAGTAAAAGATGCGATCCGAACAAGAAGTGAATGGGTTGGCGAGTACCCTTACAATGTTGTAAGCGCCGTACAAGGTCCGGAAGGTTTTGGCGGAGGGATGGAATACCCGACTATCACGATCATTTCCTCGGAAGCAAATGAAAGAGTTCTGGACTTTACCATTGCACATGAAGTCGGTCATAATTGGTTTTATGGCGTCCTCGGGACAAATGAAAGACAGTATCCATGGATGGATGAAGGCATTAACACGCTTTATGATAACCGTTTTGATAAATGGAAGTATGGCAATGAAGGTGAGATCAGGTTCGGCACACAAAGTTTTGCAATAAGAGATGCAGAAAGACTATTGTTTGAAAGTAAAGCGGCAGTTAAAAAAGATCAGCCTATAAATACAGAAGGCGAAAAATTTACAAATCTAAATTATGCGAGTATTGCCTATTATAAAACCGGTGCCTGGCTTGAATTGGTCGAAAAAAAATTAGGTACGCAAACATTTGACAAAGCCATGCAGGAATATTATCGGCAATGGCAATTCAAACATCCTTACCCGGAAGACTTCAAAAAAGTTTTAGAATCTGTTAGCGGACAAAACCTGGATGCAGAATTTGCACTACTTGATAAAAAAGGAGTATTGCCCGGTATGGAAAGAAAAGGAACAAAAATAATTTTTCCATATTCAGCAAAAGCGATGACTTCCTATATAAAAGATCCCTCAAAAAATGCAATAATTTTTTCTCCTATAGCCGGCGTAAATGCCTATGACAAATTCATGATCGGCGCCATTATAGGAAATTACAAATTACCACCTTCCCGCCTACAATTTTTTGTTGCGCCACTTTATTCAACCGGTGCAAAACAATTGAATGGTATTGGTAAAGTGAATTATTCATTCTTTCCATCAGGCACATTTAAAAAGATCGATCTTTTCGTTAATGGCTCAACTTTCTCTATGAATAGTTTTGAGAAAGACGATGGCGATAAAGTAACTGCAAGCTTCCAAAAAATTGTTCCGGGCATTCGCTTTACACTTAATCAAAAGGATCCCCGTAGCACCATGAGTCGCTATATCCAATGGAAATCATTTTTAATAAATGAAGAATCGTTCAATATTTCTTATGACAGCGTTTTTACACCCACCGATACTACCATAAATCAAAATGTGAATACCGTTAGTGAAAACCGTACACTGCATCAATTAAAATTTGTCATTGAAAATTTCAGGGCTCTTTATCCGTACAAAGCAGAATTTAATGTTGAACACGGCAAAGATTTCGTCAGGACAGCTTTCACGGGTAATTATTTTTTCAATTACAGAAAAGAGGGTGGGCTGGATCTTCGCTTGTTTGCAGGTAAGTTCTTCTATCTTGCCTCAAAAACCTATACAAAACAATTTGAGACCGATCGCTTTCACCTCAATATGACCGGCCCGAATGGCTCCGAAGATTACACTTACAGCGATTATTTTATCGGAAGAAATAAATTTGATGGATTCGAAAGTCAGCAGATCATGATGCGTGATGGTGGATTCAAAATAAGAACTGATCTCTATTCTGAAAAAGTTGGCAAAACAGATGATTGGCTTGCCGCTATAAATTTATCTACAACCATTCCCTCAGGAATAAATCCGCTTTCTTTATTACCGGTAAAAATTCCCCTGAAAGTCTTTTTTGATATTGGCACTTACAGCGATGCATGGGGTAAAGATGCAAATCTTGATCATTTTATTTTTGACGCCGGTTTGCAACTTTCCTTGTTTGCCAACACTGTTAATATTTACATACCGATCCTCTACAGTAGCATTTACAAGGATTATATACAATCGGTATTGGAGAAAGAGGGAAGGTTTTGGAAAACAATTTCATTCAATATTGATATCTCTAACTTCAATATTCGGAAAATAAGCCGGGACCTTGACTTTTAATGGAAGACGGGAATCAAATAAAATATTTACAGCATAAAGAAATTGATAAGGCAAAATGGGATGCCTGTATTACTAATGCGCCCAACGGACTCATCTATGCTTATTCATTCTATCTTGACGCCATGTCAAAACATTGGGATGCTCTTGTTTTTGGCGATTATGAAGCTGTGATGCCATTAACATGGAATAAAAAATATGGTTTTCATTATTTGTACCAGCCGGCATTTTCAGCATCACTGGGTGTGTTTGGTAAAAATTTGAATAAAGAATTGATTGCTGAATTTATAAAAACCATCCCAGCAAAATTTAAGCTGATTGAAATCTCATTAAACTCAGCGAACATAATTGGTGATTCAAAAACCTTTTCATTATTAAGAAGTAACTATATTCTTTATTTGAATAAACCTTACGAAGACCTTTACAAAACCTATCGTGATAACCATAAAAGGAATATTAATAAAGCCGTTCAATTAGGATGTAGTATAAGCAAAGAAATTCCTGTTGATGAAATAATACAACTGAACAAAGAACAATTACAACATATTGATGGTACAAAAACAGGAGATTACCCAAATTTTAAAACCCTTTATGAATTTCTAAAAGATAAAAGGCAAGCAAAAACTTATGCTATCGTTGATCCAAAAAATAAAGTGCTTGCTTCGGCGGTTTTCTTTTTCTCTCACAACAGAGCTTATTATATAATGGTAGGCAATCATCCTGATGGAAAAAATCTAGGTGCATCGCATGCGTTGATCGATGCATTTATAAAAGATCATGCAGATCAGAATTTAATTTTAGATTTTGAAGGATCCGATATTCGGAACCTTGCTTTTTTTTATAGCAGCTTTGGTGCAACAGAGGAAATTTATCCAGCGCTTAAAATAAATAAGCTTCCCTGGTATATTCGTTTATTGAAGAAATGATCAGTAATTTACTTTCAAAATAAACTTATCCATTTCTGAGACTGCAAGCGTGGAAGCGGCTGCATCACTGATACGAATATCCACTCCCTGGTTCTCTCTTATCTTATCCATTGCATAAAGAACCTTGGCGAAAATGGTTTTGCTGTTTGAAGGATTAGTGATCTTTACGATGGTCCCGGGTTCAACACCATTGATAAGCAAATAATATTTACCATCCTGCCAACCACTGGTCGTTTTAAATATGGACGAAGTAAGTGTTTGTTCTTTTGTAAGCGGTGAGGTCTTTACCTGCTGGTAAAAATTATTTTTGAAGTAACCGGTGCCATCATCATTTCTTGTTTCTGGTTGCTTAACAACTGGTTCTGTTTTCTTTGCTTCTTCCTTTACAACTGGTGGAGCCTCTTTTTTAATTTCAGGTTCTGTTTGTTTCTTTTGTTCTTCAGCCTTTTTGACATTTGAAACTGACTCTTCAGCAACGACATCCTTTTTGACTTCAGGTATCGGCTGTTTCTTTTCAGAGGATTCCTGTTTTTTTACATTCGAAACAGATTCTTCTGCAACAATAGTTTTTGGAGTTATTGTCACCACTCTATTCTGTAATTCATTAGTGATCAAAAACCCGACGATCAGTTTTGTTCCCGGAGAAACATTATCAGCGGAAAGGTTATTCCATCCTCTAAGACTATTCACCTGTGCTTTAGTCTTTGCACTAATATTAGCGAGACTTTCTTTTTCAGTTGCTTTATAATAAACCGGTACTCCTTTATTTACTGTTTGTTTAAAATTTGTATCTGAAAGCGGAATATTGATCAACTGACCGATTGCAAGTCCTTTATTGAAATCGATACCGTTAAAATTGGCGATATGACGAGGATGAACATTATACATTCTTCCCAACGGGAACAGACCTTCTTTTGGAGCCACTTTATGTTCAATATAAAACCCTTTTGATCCACTTTTGATCGCCAGGTCCTGGGAAAAGCCGGCTAAGTAAAAAAATAATAGCAATACTAGTGTCAGTAGTTTTTTCATTGGGATATATTTTTACAAAGATGCAGAATTTTATGTGTTTTAATCCTTAAGAATTCTTAACTCTTTTGGATAATAATTGTTAATACGATTTGGAAGAATATTCACCCATCCCAACGGATGATCCAGGTAGGTGACCAGGTTCCAACTTTTCTTATCCGTTTCTAAGTTCAACTCCTTTTTCTTTAAATATTTGATCGCCTGTTCGTCATCTAATTCGAGTCTGGAGATGTCATCACTAACAATATTGCTCAGCGCCAAAGCATGATCGGGCACCAATTTATCTTTTATAATTTCACCAACTTTCGTTCCGCAATTAACAATCCGGAGTTTTGATGATAAAAAATTTATATCAGCAAGTAGCTTTTCAGGAACAGCATAGATAATTTCCTCATGCCTTAAAAAAGAAAGCCCATCGATATTTACATTCTTATTCAAAATCTCCATTTCCTTGCTTGAAAATTTTTCAGGTTTTACTTTTGGTAAATAGACCGCCTCATCGTCCCCATCATTCTTTCTAAAACAAGCAATAAAAAAACCTTCTCCCTTCACCTTATCCGGCCAAAAACGATAACCATTGTCTGATTCAACAACTGCCCATTCATTTTTCACTTTTAACTTTTCACTTTTAACTTTTAACTCGTTTAAAAGCCAAATGCAAATCTCCTCATCCTCCTGCTTAGAATAAGAACAAGTAGAATAGATAAGCATTCCCCCATTTTTTAATGCCGGTAAAACATCAGCAAGAATTCTTTGCTGTCGGTGACTACATAAAGCTACATTCTGTTCACTCCATTCTTCTATTGCTTCTGCATCGCGACGAAATAAACCACTGCCGCTGCATGGAGCATCAACAACAATCACATCAAAATAATTTTTCAATCGTTGAAAATCTCTTGGATCATTGTTTGTGACGATCACATTACTGCAGCCCCATTTAACTATGTTATCATTTAAAATATTTGCTCTTGATCTTATTACTTCATTGCTCACCAACAAACTCTCTTTTGAAATAAGCGAAAGAAGGTGCGTTGATTTTCCACCCGGTGCTGCGCATAGGTCAAGCACTCTTAATGGCTGCGAAAGATCAACAGTTTGTTTTATTGCCTGTTCCAAAAACATACTACTGGCTTCCTGCACATAATAACAGCCGGCATGAAAGAGAGGATCGAAAGTGAAGGAGGGGCGGGAAGCAAGGTAGTAACCGTTTTCTGTCCAGGGAATCTTTTCGTGAAACGTGAGACGTGAGACGTGAAAAGAGTTTGTGTTTGACGTTTCACTTTTCACGTTTGACACCTTATAAGGGCTCACCCGAATAGATGTCACCTGCTCTCCCGATTCATGAATGTTTATAAAAGTGTCCTTATCGAAGCCGTTAACTCCCTCAAGTGATCTCAATAATTCAATTGGTAATTGCACAGGCAAATCTATTTTACAAGCCAGACAGTGTCACGCAAATTTTTTAATCCCTTTTTGCCAGCTTCAAAAACATAATAACTATCGGTCCCTCCCAATATTTTTATTTGCAGAGGCACATCCACATTTGCATCGAAGATTCTTTGAACATTCTTATCTTTTGAAACTTCTTTTGGCGTCATATAGTTAAACAATAACTCGTATTCGCAAGGACCCGTCCATTTTACTTTCATTACCGTGATGTCGTCGGTTGTTGCGTTTGTTTCAATTTGTAATGAATCGCTCCTTTCAATATTTATCCGCTGCTTATTGGCTTTATTATAAATATAGAATTTCCCAAGCCTGTACATATCGCAGTTTTGTTCAGCTATTTTGCCAAATCCTGAGAATACAATAATAATTGTACCGATCAGTAAAAGAGATTTAGGTGGCATTTTTGGAACTGTAATAGATCAATTAGCTTTCTTATTTAGTGTTCCAAGGTTTTCACTTGCCCTTTCAAGCAAGACCTTTTCGGTACTTTCACCCTGAGCAGCTAAAGATTTATCACCTTTTGTTGATTTACTGAATAATTTTTTGTTGTTGAAATAAAATCGCCCTTCAAAAATTGTTTTGGTTTTACTAAGATCAAATTCACCCTTTTTATCGTCAAATAAAAATGAGTCAAACTTTTCAAAAACGAAAATCAATTGCTCATTGTCAAAATAAAATTCACTGGTGTTTATTCCGTTTGAAAGCCCTATCCATTCATATATCTTTTTTATTTTTCTATTTTCATAGTACCCTGTCAATTCCCCACCATTATCAGGTGTTTCTTCTAAAAACTCTTCGCTTTCCAGAGTAACCTTTCTAAGAGTTGTATCACTATTAATCTGTTGGAATTTCTTTCGTATCAATTTGATCTGCTCATCTTTTGTTTGACCAGAAGATATGATAACAAACCCTACACTTAGAAGTACAAAGAGAGTATGTTTTGCAAATTTCTTCACTCTACCTGGATAAAATCTTTAAAACGCCTTCGGCTTCACAATACTCGTCGCCAGTTTTACTTCATTTGTATACACTTCTATTGTCTTTGCCACCACTTCAATATTATCTTGCGCTTCTTTCCAATGTCTTTCTTCTATCCCTTCCCGAATGCCAGGCAATGTTTTTACACCATAACCTGTATAAAATCCCGGCGCATATATTTGGTGCTTGTACCACGACCTTCTTGGCAAACCTTTCTCATTTATCAAAGTTCTTTCCACTTTAAATAAAACCTGGTTTAACTCTTTTTGTTTCTCAGGTGAAAGCTGTGTTCCATTTGCATATAGCTTTTGAAACTCTTCAGCCCGCGTTTTTAATTCAGCCATTTTGTTTTCAAGTTCACTGAAATTGAGATAAGGAACTATATCTTTCGACTTCGGAGATTGAAACCCTTTCTTCGGGTCTTTTGCGAGATCAAATAATTTATCTGCTATCATTTTATTTTCCTGCTCTGTCTCAGCTCTTGTATTATCCAACAATGTTTTCAATTCACCAACATAATCATTCACTGTTTTATAAAAACTATTAAAGTCAATTGGCAACACATCAGCATTTGCCAAACGCATCATGGTTCTGCCAGCGGTTTTTGATAAAGCAACTCCATATTGAAAACCCGGATCTTTAAACCGAATAAAATGATCATAAGAATCATAAACAGAATGATACTCACCACCACCGTCTTCACCACCAAAACCAAGATTTAACGAAGCGATACCAAGAAATTGCAAAAACCCCGACCAGTCGGAACCTGCACCCAATGCACTTAGCTTAATAGTTTTATTTCCCATCAGTTTTGTTCTTGTGGCTTTATCAGCATTCACCATTTGATTGGCATACCTTCTTTCTTTTATACTCACTCCAGTTTGCGGATCCATTACTGCATCTGCTATTTCATTAAAGAATGGCTCCAATGTATGCGAACCACCGGCACCAATAAAGCCGCGACTGTTACCATCAGAATTTATATAAGCAACAGCTTTCTTTTTTAATTCTTCCTGGTGATCTTCTGCCCATTCAGTAGAACCCAACAATGAAGGCTCTTCACCATCCCATGCACAATACACCAATGTTCTTTTTAATTTAAATCCTTTCTTAACCATTTCACCTACCACTCTTGCTTCCTCTAACTCTGCCACCATGCCGCTGATAGGATCTTCAGCGCCATTTACCCAACCATCATGATGATTGCCCCGAATGACCCATTCATCAGGTAATTCAGTTCCTGGAAGCTTTGCAATAACATCGTAAAGTGGTTTCAGATCCCAATTGAATTGTAAATTCAAATGCACTTTATCCTTGCTTGGTCCAACATGGTAAGTGATGGGTAAACCACCACGCCAGGCAGCAGGAACTACCGCACCCCCTAAAGATTGCAGTAATGGCAATGCATCTTCATAAGAAATAGGCAGCACCGGGATTTTCATGATCGTAATTGCATCTTTTCTATCTAAACGTTTTGCATCTTTTGTTGCGCCAATACCAGGAGTTAGCGGATCCCCAGGATACACAGGCATATCCATTACCGAACCACGTTGCGCACCATCCTTCGGACGATAAGGGCCTTCAGGATACACATCCCCCGCTGCATAACCATCATCTGCAGGATCAGAATAAATCAAACAACCAATAGCACCATGCTCATACGCTACTTTGGGTTTTATACCACGCCATGAGCCGCCATATTTTGCGATCACAATTTTTCCTTTTACACTTATTCCCATTCTTTCCAGCTCATCATAATCGGCCGGAATACCACGATTCACATACACCAGTTCAGCCGTCACATCACCATCAGCGGAATAGGCATTGTATGGCGGAAGCTGCTCCGATTTTTGTCCGCTTGTTTTATCTTCCTTCAGCGCAGACTCTTCCAACTTTGCTTTGTATGGTTTTGCACCCAGCAACTCCAGCACTCTTGCCTTCGGAGTTGGGAACAAAACCTGGTATTCTGCTATCTCTGTTTGATAGCCCCATGAACGGAAGAGATTGGCCATATACTCTGCATTTGCCTTATCGTGCGGGCTGCCCACATGATGCGGATGCGAAGTAAGGAACTGCATCCATGTATCGAGGTTCTTTGCATTCAGTTGCGCATCGTATTGTTTTTCCCAATCCAATTGCGATTTTGCTTTGGCATCATTAAAGCCCATGATCTTTTGTGCATTGATGATTGTAGCTGATAAAAATAGCACTAGTACAAATTGAAGTCGTCTCATGATTGTATTTGATTTTTATGTAGTCGGCTAATTTACTACTATTAAGCATTCGTTGCGTCGCACACTTGTACGTTCGGTTTATTATTCAGCATTTCCAGGAAGTTGTGTAAATTAGAAACCTGACAGCCATTAAATGAGAGTCCTCAAAACCATACGACTTATTTCTACTTTTTACAAAAGTTTCGTTCTTCCATCTTTCATAATTACAGCTTGTTGCTTATTCTTATTTTGGGAATATGATTTCGGTATATTTACTGAACTGGTCTGGCTGAAAATAATAACACTTGCAGTTATTTTTTACTTCATTAACAATTACAAGAAAAAAGAATATTGTTATTATCAAAATTTAGGAGTTTCCAAGGCTTTACTTTGGATATCAATTCTCACCTTTGATTTTGCCATTTTTTTATTTCTAATTATTCAGATCCACGATTCTAAATGACACATACCCTCGAAGCAGATAGTATACTATTGGAATTTAATGGCAGAAAAATATTATCTGACATTTATTTAAAATGTGAAACAGGAAAGATAACAGGTTTGCTGGGAAGAAATGGTGAAGGAAAATCCTGTTTAATGAAAATTATTTATGGTACTTTGAAATGCGAAAAATCGATACGCTTTGATAATTTAGTACAATACGAAGCTTTTAAAAGATCGAACTTAGTTCTCTATCTACCTCCATTCCATTTTATTCTAAAAAGGCTTTCATTGAAGAGGATATTTAATGATTTTGATTTGGAATATTCTTCATTCGAGAAAAGATTTGCAGAGTTTTCCTTAAGATATAAATCTTCAATAAACACTCTTTCCGGAGGCGAGTGGAGATTGGTAGAACTTTATATAATTATTAAATCTAAATCCTATTTCGCTTTACTGGATGAACCTTTTACACATTTAAGCCCTATTCAAGTTGAAAAAGTAAAAGAATTTATATTAGAAGAAAAACAAAATAAAGGATTATTGATAACAGACCACCTATTCCAACACGTTACAAACATTGCCGATAGTTTGTATGTTCTTAAAGATGGAAAAACATATCTAACTGCCACCATTGATGATGTCGAAAAATTTGGTTATGCAAAAAATTTAATAGAATGAATAAGCCTTTGTCGAGTCGATATATTTCAACAATGACACCCAACAAGCGATTTTACAGTTTGCTCCGGCTTGCCGTCAAAAAAAAACATTTTATTGCAACTTCTTTCCCCGCAAGCCTTGCAATGACGAAGACCCTACGGGTGCTGGAGGACCAGGTCAAACTCTCACAGTCTTCGTCATTGTGAGGCCGTCTTTTAAAAACTATTTCATCTTAAAGTAATGCAGGCCGAAGCAATCTAACACAACGATAACTGAAGCAAACAAAAAACTTACAAGTATTTAATTTCATCGTACAGATCTTTCCATTCAGGATTGATGCTATTTATTAAATCCTCTTTCTTCTTACGACTTCCACCTTTTATT
>DASYQG010000251.1:0-5913 GCA_036005825.1 Chitinophagaceae bacterium
AATGGAATTTATCTCTATCGTGTAATAACAAACCTGAATGGGAGATCGCTTGATAAATACAGAAGTACTGAAAAGGATAATGAGGATAACACAGATAAGTACTTTAATAAGGGTTACGGTAAAATGTATTTGATGAGATAGATAAGAAAATGACAAATAATAAATCCCCAGCCTCTGATTAGTCAGAGGCTTTTTTGTTTCCTACTTCGTAAGAGATTGATCTTATCCTTCAATACTTTTGCCATTTATCAGAATTTAGAAATACAATGGGTAAAATAGCAATCAATATAGCCACAGGTAGCTTACAACAGCAGGAAATGATCGTTGGGATTGATCTTGGAACTACAAATAGCTTAGTGGCGATCATTCATCCGGAAAGCAGGAAGCCGGTTGTGCTTAAAGAACATGATGGCAATGCATTGGTACCTTCTATCGTTCATTTTGATAGTACTGGGCTCATTACTATTGGGGATGAAGCAAAGAATTTTCTTATCACGGAACCTCAAAACACTATCTTTTCTGTTAAGAGATTGATGGGTAAATCGTATAATGACATTAAAGAAAGATCTTCTTTTTTTTCATATAAAGTAATTGATGATAATACCGAAAGCCTTGTAAAAATACAAGTGGGCGAAAAATTTTATTCACCGGTAGAGTTATCATCGTATATACTTATCGAATTAAAGAAAAGGGCTGAACATATTTTAAAAACGCCAGTTACAAAAGCAGTAATCACAGTGCCGGCTTATTTCAACGATGCACAACGACAGGCTACAAGAGATGCTGGGAAACTGGCGGGACTCGATGTGTTAAGAATAGTTAATGAACCAACTGCAGCAAGTCTAGCTTATGGATTAGGAATGAGAAATGATGAGACAAAAACTGTTGCTGTATATGATCTTGGTGGCGGCACATTCGATATTTCTATTTTACGAATAAGCAATGGGATCTTTGAAGTGTTGTCAACAAACGGTGATACTTATCTAGGCGGCGATGATTTTGACCATGCAATTGTAAAACATTGGATAGACCAGAAAGGAATAAAGGAAGATGAATTGAAGATACATAAAAGCCTTGCGCAGGAATTAAGATTAAAAGCTGAAGAAGCAAAAAAACATTTAAGCAGCAATACAACTTTTAAAGGTGAAGCAGGTGGCGAAACTCTTGAGCTAAATAAAGTTGAGTTTGAGAAATTAATTCAATCGTTTGTTGATAAGACAATTCAATGCTGTAAAAATGCATTGGCTGATGCCAATCTTACGTCAAATGATATTGATGAAGTAGTGATGGTAGGCGGTTCGACAAGAGTGCCATTAGTAAAAGAATCAGTAAGTAAATCTTTTGGAAGAAATGTGCATGATGAATTAAATCCTGATGAAGTAGTAGCACTTGGCGCTGCAGTGCAAGCTGATATTCTTGCAGGAAATAATAAAGATTTTTTATTGTTGGATATTACACCGCTTTCGTTGGGTATTGAAACAATGGGTGGCCTGATGGATGTATTAATACCACGAAATACAAAAATTCCTTCGAAAGCAGGTCGCCAGTATACAACGCAGAAAGATGGACAAAATGGAATGAGAATTTCAGTTTTCCAGGGGGAAAGAGACCTGGTGAACGATAATCGTAAGCTCGCTGAATTCAACTTATCAGGAATTCCCGCTATGCCTGCTGGATTAGCAAAAGTGGAAGTTTCATTTTTAATTAATGCCGATGGGATATTGAATGTAAGAGCAAAAGAATTGAGAAGCGGTGTTGAACAAAGTATAGAAGTAAAACCTCAGTATGGACTGACTGATGCAGAAGTTGAAAAAATGCTGATGGAATCGATTCAACATGCTAGTGAAGACATAAAAATAAGAGCAGTAGTTGAAGCTAAGACCGAAGCACAGCAGCTGATCGATACAACTCAGAAATTTTTAAATAAGAACGCTGAGTTCCTTTTGCCTGAAGAAATTGACTCAACAAATAAAGCGATTGATGATCTGAAAGATTCACTTAGGTCGGATGATAAAGATCTTATTCATCAAAAGACTGAATCATTGAATGAAATATCAAGACCTTATGCGGAACGAGTAATGGATATGGCGATCAGTAAAGCGATGAGTGGAAAAAGTATTAAAGATTCTATTTAGCTCTAAAACCATCTTCAACTTTATTTCCTCGTGGAGAAAATTGTTCACAATCAAGATCGGTACATGGAACGGGTATATTGCCAAAGTAACTGTCCGGAGGCGGAGAATTAATTTTTATTCTATTGCATTCAAAAGTTTTGTACCAGGCTTTTTCAATTCCTAATGGTGTTAACAATTGATCTTTACTGAAAAAATTTATAAACCTGTATCCTGTATATGCGGCTACTGCTGCAGACGAGATCAGCAAAAGTGCGATCAATATGTTTTTCCCAATGAAAATTTCTTTTTCTTTAAAGATCAAATAAGTGGTTGCACCAATAAATCCTAGTATTGATCCAAACCCAAATCTTGGATCAGGTGCGTTGATGAACCAAAAAATAATTCCAGAAAACAGTGTCAGTAGTACAAGTATTGGAATAAAACCTGATCGGATGGCTTTTCTTATTGACAATAATGCTGCAATAAAAGATAAAACAAGAATGATCAAAATGGTCTTATCAGCAATCGAACGATTTTGCCACCATGTTGGCAGCCATTCAGCAGTACTCATTTTATTTACATCAGTAATTTCTTCTTTTGTTGTTACCCCGGGTTTCTTCGCATATGCAGTGATATAGTCTTTTTCACTTACCGTAAGGACCGGACTATATTTCCAATCTACAGTAGCTATATCAATAGTAGTTGAAGGAAAGGCCACATAACCTGAAGTGATGATATTTCTTGTAATAAAAGGGAAGAGACTTATTATCGATATAATCACTATTACAAAAAACAATCTAATTTTTCTTTTAAACAGGGCAAGCAGAGCTGCCGCTGCAGCAATTAGCAAGATCGGTGCAACTGATAATTTAATCGTGATCCCCACCAGGCTTAATAAAGAGACAAGCAACCAATCAGTTGCTCCCAGATGCTTTAGATCTTTCTCCAGGACCAAATAGGTAATAGTCAAAATAAAAATTGTTGCAATAAAATCAGGACTTGCGGAGGTTGCTGTTAACCTTATTTGAGTATAACTCCACATAGATAAGGATAGTAAGATCATCCAGGTTAATCCATAAAGCTTTTTACCTTTTTTGAAAAAATTATAATTGATGCGATCGATAATAAAAATAAAAAACCAAAACAATACTGTTGAATTTAAAAAAGTAATTCCCTGGTTGCCAGTAAAACTAAAGCCAAATAAAGCGGAATCAACAAACCAGAGACCCTGGTAACCGAAACGAACATGCAAATGAACCAGACCGGGAACAGCTTTATATTTTTCTATCCAGTGAATTGTTTGTGCATGATATCCCAGCGTATCCGGATGAATAATTGTCCATGTGCTCATCACCAGGATCAAAAGCAAACAAGCAGATAATAAAATGATCGAAAGCAAATGTTGATCCTGAAACTCTTTTTTTAAAGCAGCAAAAAATGCAGGTGAATCTTTTTTGAAGAATAGAATCAAGCAAGGAAGAATAAATAAAAATTGCACCCACCAATCGCCCAACGGGACTAATAAAGACAGAATACCAGCAATAATAGTGATAGTCGAAAGCCCCGTAATACAAATTATACTGAAGTGTGGGAATTGTAGCTCACTCTTTGTTATTTTTTTTGTGAATTGTAAGGTTAAAATACCCCACATCCAGCAAAGGAAAGTAATGTAGATCCATGCCAGCAGTGTGATCAGCATTTGCTATTGTTTTATTCCTGTAATTATTATGGAGAGCCCGGCTTTTTTGGCTAATATCTTGTCAGTAAGTTTTGCAAACGGCACAATGCTGTTAAATGCGGACATCTCGCCTTTACCCAGCATCCTTCTTCTGAAAATTTTGCCAAATAAGAACCAACCTGCTATACCTGTAATATTAAAATAGGAACCCGAAGAAATTTCGAAATTTTGTTTTTGTAGTAAATCAGATAGTGATTTGACCGTATACCGTCTGAAATGTCCTAATTGTTTATCGAAAGTGCCGAAGAGCCATGAATAAGCTGGCGCCAATAAAATAAGATGTCCGCCCGGTTTTAATAAGTATTTGCAATTTTTAATTGACAATTTATCGTCTTCAATATGTTCGATGACGTTTAATAAAAAGATACTGTCGAATTTTTCTTTATAAGCGGAAAACTTTTTTTCAAAATCAGGGTGTAACAGATCAATTTGAATTACGTTCCTTACATTTTTGTTCGCAGAAAAATTTTCTTTTAACAGATCACAATATTCTTTACTATAATCCGAAAGAGTGATGAAGTGATCGCTTTCGATAACTAATTTAGAAATATTGCCGATACCACTGCCGATCTCAAGTATTTCGCCCTTCAGGTGATGTTTGATCTGGTCGTACATCCAGCGGTTGAAGCGTTCAGCTTTTGCAAGCACGTTTAGTGTGTGCAGCCCAACGGGATCATTTGGTTCTTTTGTATTCACTGTCATTTGCGTGAAAAAATATTATATTTCAATATGCACCAAATGGCATACAAACCATCTGGCCATTTTATTTTTTTTCCATCAGCATAAGTTCTTCCATAATAAGCAATCCCCGCTTCATAAAATCTAATGTTTTTAATTCGGCTCGCTTTGGCAGTAACTTCTGGTTCAAAGCCGAACCTGTTTTCTTTGAGATGAATTTGTTTCAATACATCAGCCTTGAACATCTTATACCCGGTTTCCATATCAGTAAGATTCAATCCTGTAAAAAGGTTTGAAAGAAATGTCAGGAATTTATTGCCTATTGTATGAAAGAAAAATAAAACTCTATGGGGTCCGCTTCCCATAAATCGTGAACCATAGACAACATCAGCATGACCATCAATTATAGGATGTAATAATTTATTATAGTCCCTGGGGTCGTATTCTAAGTCCGCGTCTTGAATTATGATGATATCGCCATCGACCTTTTGTAAAGCAGCTCTTATAGCGGCACCTTTGCCGGAATTTTTTTGTTGATGAATTGCGATCGCAGAAGGATTTTTTTTGCAAAACTGATCTATTGCAATTGCCGAATTATCAGTCGAGCCATCATTTACAATTATTATTTGTTTTTCGAGATTTTGATCAAGCTTTGTTTGCAAAACTTTTTCCAATACTGACGAGATCAGTTTTTCTTCATTATAGCAGGGTATGATGATGCTCAGTTTTTTCACAGTCATTAGAAATTAACGTGAAGATAGTCTAGTGGCCTCATTTTTCTAAATGAAAACCACTGCGAATATTTTTCCCTCTTGCTTTTAACCTCGGATCAATTCTATATAAACAAGGCAGATTAGTACCGTAGCAGCGGGCATTCCAATTATTATTTATTTTTTCAGGGATATAAAACTTTATTCCGTCAATGATCAATTCCTGGGTAGGCGGCTGGGGGAGTTTTGCGGGTAATAGCCAATTTCTGTATGCTTGTTGTTTGACAGCTTTACTTATAAAATAATATGAAGATAGGCCAATGAGTAAAAAAAATACAGGGGCTGTTACAAGGTTTTTGGATAATGGAAGTTTCATGATCGACATTAAGCTATAAACAAGGAAAAAAATCCCATACAGCAATACTCCATACACAAATCTTGGATCCGGGGAAATAATGACCCAGCAGATCAAAGTGATGGAACAAACAGAGAGCAGCAGGATATTGTTTTTATTTGAAAAATTTTTACGGATAAAAAGAATAATAGCGCCTAACACCAAGCCCGCAGTACCAGCAGCAACCAAAATTTTATCAAACAAAAAAAGAAAATGGAACCATGATGGTATCCAGTTTGACCCAAGTGCTTTTGTTTGTTCAATTTCGAGGTAAGTAGT
>DASYQG010000252.1:0-6792 GCA_036005825.1 Chitinophagaceae bacterium
CCGCCCAATTTATCAATGCACCAAAGGACATACCGGACATCAACACAAATAGTACGATTCAGGTCTTTGTCAAATGCAATTTTATGACTCAACGCCTCATAGTTACCATCAAAAGCAAGTCCCAATAAATTTCCAGTAGCATCTATAACGGGTGAACCAGAGTTTCCTCCTGTAATATCATTGGTCGTAATGAAACAAACAACCAGGTCTTTTTTTAATTTATCTGCATATTGGCCAAAATCTTTTTTCTTAGCAAGCTCAATTTCTTTTGCTGGCAGATCAAACTCGTAATCGCCTGGTTTGTATTTTTGAAGAATACCTTTCATGGTGCAAACATAATCATAGAACACTCCATCTCTTGGCCGGTAACTTTTCACATTTCCAAAGCTCACTCTCATAGTAAATGTCGCATCCGGGTACATCATTTTTGCTTTTATCGTATCCATTTCCATAATACCTTTCAGGTATAACCTGCCATATTCAGTATTTTTTGTGGTAAACTGCTGAAATTTTGCTGCATACTTGCTTTGATAATTCATAAGGAATGCACTTGCATGTGCATAAGCAGGATCATCCTGCAGCACATTACCATCAGGGTTTTTTATGAATGCATTCCATTTAGCGTCATCAAAGATCATTGTCTTTTCAAAAACATGTCTTGCATATTTTTTATAGGTTTGTTCATCATTTAATTTTCCCCAAGCCTCCACTTGTGTTCTATAGAAATCAATAGGATGCTGTTGCTTATCAACATCATTGTAATACATCATAGTGATATAAGCCAATATTTTTTCATCAGAAGCTTTATTCTCATTTTTAAGAAATTCCGTTCTTGCTTTTGCAGCCTCCTCCAATGCTTTTTTTATTTCTGTTGCTGTTTTTCCTTGCTGCACTAATGCTACTTCAATTTGTTGCAAAGAAGCTGCAAAGGCCATTAATGGCGAACCAAAAATTCCTTCATTTATATACATGCGATGTTTTGCATAAGGTCTCCACGCATCGTAGGCCTTTCCCCATTCTTCAAAAATTGTGGAGTAAGTTGGTTTGCCTTTTGCCCAATTATTAAAAACCTCTTCTGCTTTTTTCTTTTGACCATACACATCATACTTTAAAAGCTGTTTGCTTTCGCCATCATAAAATTTCCAGTAGTTTGCAATACTTGCGTAAGAAGATGCCAATTGCAATTTGATCTCGGGGTCATTTTTCATTTCTTCAAACATATATTTTAACCTGATGTCACGCAGTTTCACCAAAGTGGGATTATCAATATCTGTTTTCAACTTTACACCAAACGAAGTCTCATAGCGGTTTGTGCTGCCAGGATAACCATAGATCATTGTATAATCGCCATCTTTAAAACCTTTAAGAGATACAGGCAAAAACCATTTTGGTTTTAACGGAATATTTTCTTCGCTGTACTCAGCTGGTTTGCCATCTTTACTCATATATACACGAAAAACTGAAAAGTCACCGGTATGACGTGGCCATTCCCAATTATCTGTATCACCCCCAAACTTTCCTACACTTTCAGGTGGTGCGCCAACAAGACGAACATCTTTGTACCGTTGGTAAACAAAAAGCAAATACTGGTTACCTTTAAAAAGACTGCTGATCCTTGCTTCAATGCTTTGAGAAGCATCTGAGAATTTTGCATTTAGGTTATTGAGTACTCTTGCTTGTCTTTGTGTTCTTTCAGCGCCAGACAATCCTTTTAATGAATCCATTACCATTTGCGTTACATCTTCAATGCTTAAAAGGAATTGAACGGATATACCTGATGGAATTTCATTGGTTTTAGCTCTCGCATAGAAACCATCACGCAGATAATTGTGCTCAAGAGAGCTTGCAGAAGCGATCGCATCATAACCGCAGTGATGATTGGTAAAGATCAATCCTTCAGCACTGACAATTTCTCCGGTGCAACCGCCTCCAAAAATAACGATAGCATCTTTTAGTGAAGGTTTATTGATGCTATATAATTGTTCTTTGGAAAGTTTTAACCCTCTTTTCACCATATCATTGTATACTTGCTGACCGAGTAACAACGGTAACCACATGCCCTCATCCGCTATAGATTTAAAAAGAAAAGTGATAGAAAAGAGGAAGATGAATAGCAGCTTTTTCATACTGGTAAATTTTGTCGGAACAAACCTAAGTTAAAAAATACCTGCAACAAATGATATGCACAGATAAATCTTATTATTTTTATAAGCTAAACAATAAATAAAATGATAACGACCACCACGCCAAATATTGAAGGAAAAAATATCGAGCAATACTATGGAGTAATTTCCGCTGAAGTAATTATTGGTGCCAACTTTTTTAAAGATATCCTGGGCGGTCTTCGTGATTTTTTTGGTGGTCGTAGCGGCACGTATGAAAAAGTGCTTGATGAAGCCAAGCAAAATGCAATGCAGGAATTGATCCAGAAAGCACAGGCTTATGGTGCGAATGCGGTGGTTGGTATCGATCTTGATTTTGAAACCGTAGGCGCCAATGGAAGCATGTTAATGGTGGTTGCTACCGGAACGGCTGTCAGGATTAATTAGTTTGTCCGAAGGACTCCTTTGGAGATGTTTGAAGTTTGAAGATGAGGAATAAAGATAATGCCGGTACCAACGCAAGTCAATACTCGTTTCAGACTATTGGTTCAATGTTTTCCACAAAAGATCTTTCAACTGCATCAATCCTTTTTGTGTAAATGATGAGATAAAAACATGCGGGATCTTGTTGGGCAATTCTTTTTCGATGGCTGTCATTAGTTCTTCATCCAACATTTCACTCTTACTGATGGCAATGATGAATTGCTTATGCAACAATTCAGGATTGTATTTTTCCAACTCACTAACCAATATTTCAAATTCTTTTTTATGATCATTGCTATCGGCGGGAATTAAAAAAAGTAACACAGGATTGCGTTCAATGTGACGAAGAAAACGATGACCTAATCCTTTTCCTTCTGCTGCGCCTTCAATGATACCGGGAAGATCGGCAACACAAAAACTTTTTCCATCACGGTATTCAACAATTCCTAATTGCGGATTGATCGTAGTGAAAGCATAATCAGCGATCTTTGGTTTAGCTGCTGTAATAACAGAAAGCAATGTTGATTTACCAGCATTGGGGAAGCCAACCAATCCAACATCGGCTAATACTTTTAATTCAAGAACCTTCCACCCTTCGATGCCGGGCAGGCCGGGCTGTGCGTATTCAGGCGCTTGGTTGGTTGGTGTTGCAAAGTTTGCATTACCCAATCCACCTTTGCCGCCTTTTATCCAGATCACTTCCTGGCCATCATCCATGATCTCTGCTTCCTGTTCACCGGTTTCTTCATCTTTCACGATTGTACCAAGCGGCACTTCGATATAAATATCCTTTCCATCGCGGCCGCTCATATTGTTTTTCATTCCGCCTTCACCATTTTCTGCTAATACATTTTTAAAATAACGGAGATGAAGCAATGTCCAGAGATTGCGATTGCCTTTTAATATGATATGTCCACCACGACCTCCATTACCGCCATCGGGTCCGGCTAATGGATTGAATTTTGTACGGGCAAAATGTTTACTGCCGGCGCCGCCATGCCCGCTTCTGCAAAAGATCCTTATCTGGTCTACAAAGTTTGTTTTCTCCACAATTAAAGTTAAGCGGCAAAAGTAATGGTTATTGTGTTGGTGATCGCAGTTTCTCTATTTGATAAATTGCCTTAACCATTCTCTCGCTGCAATTTCATCTGTAAAACTTTTCATTGGGATCGGTGGCGGTCTTAATCCAAACAAGATATTCATGATAAATTTTGAAAGCCCCGGTTTGCAAACCATTGCCATTGCTGAATAAATTACTGGTAGTTGTTCTGTTGAAAATTTCCGGGTTTGTTTACCTGGTATTGGAGAGTTGGCCAGGTAGATCAGCAGTGGAACAGGTTTATTATTGGTAATCGATTTTACAAGAGCCACATTTGATGAAATATTTTCCACGGTTCTCAAAACACTTTTTGAAAGAGAAACAAGTATTCCATCAGCATCAAACCAATAAGTAGCGATTTCGCCTTCCCATATTTGGCGGTCTGTTGGTTTTTCTATGGCCATCATTTTTGATTTGAAGTTGAGCCGTAAAAGTAATAGTTATTGTTTTGATGATAAGGAAGGTGGAGGTCGAAGAGTGCGACGCAACTTAGTTGAATAAAGAGATGAAGCTGGTTACATAAATAAAAAAACGCCGGCCTTACGGGGTCGGCGCTGTAACGCAGTAGATGAATATTTACTGCACTACTAACTTTTGGCTGAGAACTGCTTCATTGTTCCTGCCAGATACTTTAACAAGATAAACACCTCTTGCCAATGATGATTTTATGGTAACAATTTCTACCTGGTCTTCTGATTGTACGTTCACGCCCCGCTGCATCACTATTTGTCCTGTGACGTTTGTCATCTCAATATTATAATTACCAGCAGTTATTTTTCCAAACTGCAACGTGAATTGATTATTCGTAACCGGGTTTGGATAGATCTGAATTTTACTTGCAGCAATAATATTATCCGGCACTTTGCGTGTTACAATTTCTGACTGAGTTGTATTTTTTGGTTTTGTTTGCAAATAATTACTATTCGCAAGATCAGAACTGCGGAAGATACCAGCTTTCGATTCGTATTGAGTAGCGGTCCAATCTTTCGGATCAACCAAAAAATATGCATTGCCATTTACAGCACTGCTTACTAAAACTTTTCCTTCAGTTGTAACCACGGCGCCATTTGTTGTGAAATCCTGTGGCAAACCTTTGATATAACCCAACAGTTTTGCTGCTTTCGTTTCTACATCTATTTTATAAACACTGTTGCGTGAAGAAAGAACATAAAGATTGCCCTGATCATCAGCGATCATATCGCCACCCCAGCTGCTACACTTGTTATGAATAGAAACTCCACCGTTAGAAGGATCATCAACCAAAGAACCGAGTTGTGTTATTTGTAATTTTTTATTTGTTGTAAAACGTATGAATGTATTGGCATCATTCGAAATAGCGTAACCTATTCCATCAGGATTGATCACCATGCGGGAAATGACCTTTCCTTCATCATTATGCATGCTGCCCAATTTTGTAAAGGCCTGGTCAGTGACATAAAATACTTTCATTGTTTTCAGATCCACATACCTTAACTGATCGATGAACATCGGTGTGAAATAAAGACGGTTATTCTTTTTATCGTAAGCCATTGCGGCAACGCCAGTGCTGAAAGGAGCTTGCATATAATCTCCAAATTTCAGATCGGGTATTGCTTTCCATGCTTTTCTTGTGCTAACATCGTAAGCTGGCATCGTAGCGTCTGAACCATTTAATAATACAGTAGTGAACTCACCAGTTTTCAGATCGAGCTTACGCAATGCGTTCCAACCGCTGCCGGTTGATTGCAGATCAGTTATTGCAAAAGCAAAACGATCATTTTGCGCATTAATAAATGAAGAAAAACTTAGAGTACCAAGAAGAAGGGCCGCAGAAAGTAGATTTTTTCTCATACACAAGGTTTTGATTTGGTAGAACAGGACGCTTAAGTTACGAAGTTTCTATTTCATGAAGAAGAAATTTTTATGAAGGGGAATTTATTTTTTAAATGGTTTGTATTTGTCGTCCTGTGTTCGTAGATCTACTCCTGGTTCACGCAATGGCCCACATTCGTGCCAGCTTTCAAACATTTCTTTTGGCAGTTTTTGATAAAGCTTTGTGCCTTCTGTTTTCCACGCAATCATTTCATCACTAACCTGTTTAATTATTTTTCCGGGATTGCCTGCTACCAGGCTTCTAGCCGGTATTTTTTCATCTTGTTTTATAAATGTCAACGCACCTATGATACACTCGTCTCCTAATTCCACATTGTCCATAAGAACGGCATTCATGCCGATCAAACAATTTTTGCCGATCGTGGAACCGTGAATGATGGCGCCATGCCCAATATGGGCAGCTTCTTTTAATAGAACGGTAATACCCGGAAACATGTGGATGATGCAGTTTTCCTGCACATTACATCCATCTTCAATAATAATTTTTCCCCAATCACCACGAAGAGCTGCCCCTGGACCGATGTAGCAATCTTTGCCAATGATAACATTTCCTGTGATTGCAGCAAGCGGATGTATAAAAGATGATTCGTGAATAACGGGTTTGTAGTTGTTGAACTCGTAGATCATTTGTGGGGAATAAGTATATGAAGTTTATACGTATATAAGGTATTTATTTCTTTTGATCGTCTCTTTGATTTCGCAAATAATTGATATAACCCAATATCAACCTTTATAAACCTTCCTTACCTATCAACTTTTTATCAGTTCGAAAACAAAGGCCTTTAAAAAGAGCAACTTCATGGTCATTTTGATTTCTAATTGTTATATGATAAAGACCCGTTGACCTTCCGTTGTGAATTTCGATCGCTTCAGCAGTTAATTCATCTCCAATGTGAACCGGTTTAATAAAATTGATCGAAGTGTCTAATGCAACAGATAAATTATTCCTATTATTACAGGCGAAGGCGAATGCACTGTCACCAAGTGAAAATGGAATGCCACCATGAACAATTCCAAATCCATTTACCATTTCTTTTCTTACAGTCATTTTTATTTTGCTGTAACCTTCTTTTATTTCCAGCACCTCTATTCCCAGCCATTGACTGAAAGAATCGTTTTCTATCATGTGATCAACAACTTCCTTATGTATCGTGTGCATAATAATAATTTTTTTATTCGCCGGTAAACTTCGGAATTCTTTTTTCTAAAAATGCTTTTACTCCTTCTTCAAAATCT